>JANLSB010000041.1:0-10435 GCA_031362125.1 Lysobacterales bacterium
GGGTAGCGGCCCTTCATTTCCTTCTTCACTTCCGGATACGTGCGTTCCCAGAAACTGCGCAGATCCTGGGTGATCTGCAGCGGGCGCCCGCCGGGCGACAGCAGATGCAGCGTGAGTGGAATACGGCCGTCGGCGACGCGCGGCGTATCGGCGAGGCCGAACAGTTCCTGCAGTTTCACCGCCAGAACCGGCGGCTGCGGCGCGTCGGTCGCGGCGTCGTAGGCGTATTCGATCGTCCGCTCCATGCCCGACGGCACCACGATGCGGGTCGGCGTGAGCGTGTCGATGCGCTGGCGCTGCGCCCAGTCGAGGCCTGACGTACCGATCCCGGACTTCAGCGCTTCGCTCAATTCGTCCTCGCTCAGCGCATCGAGCCGGGTCTTGCCGGCGAACGCGGGCTTCAGCCATGCGTCGAGCGTCGCCAGCAGCGCGTCGTCGGACAGATCGGGCAGCGACAGCTCCGGCATCCATGCGCGTAGACAGCGCACCCGCGCGCGCCACTGCGCCAGCGATTCGCGCCACGGCAAGCTATCGATACCCAGCGCACGCACCGCATCGGTCAGCGCCTGCGCGGCCTGCGCCGGATCGACGCGGCCGGCAGGCCGTGCGTCCAGCACGATGCCGTCGAAACGCTGCACGCGCTCCGCGACCAGCGCGCGCCGTGCTTCGTCCCAGCGCACTTCATCGCGATCGGAAAAGCGCGCGGCGAAGTCCAGACGTAACCGCATTTCATCCACCGGCGCGGCGCGCAGCACTTTCGCGTCCTTCGCTTCGAAGCGCAGATCGCAGGCGACGATCCACGGCTCGCCGATCATCGCGCTGTCGTCGAACAGCTGGGCCATGCGACCGTTCGCAAGCGGATACCGGCGCAGATCGCTGCCATGTCGGTAACCGATGCGGTCCGGGAACGCATGCGCGAGCAGATCGCCAAGCGCATGCGCCGGCACGCTCGCCGGCGGTTTGACGTTGCAACGCAGACGCCGACACCACTGCGACGCAGCGGCATCCAGCGCCTGCAGCGATGAGCGCACGGCCTCTGGGGGCGAACGTCCCTGCCGATGCGCCGCCAACGCCTGCCAGCGTGTCGCGAGCGCGTCGCTGCGTCCTTGCCCCGGCGTCGCCCGCAGCGGATCGCGCGCTTCCAGCAGCGCGGCGATATCGCAGGCGAGCGCGGTCTCAACCTCGTTGGCTGCCGACAGCAGCATCGCCGCGAGCCGCGGATGCGTGCCGATCGCGAGCATCTTCCTTCCGAGAGCGGTGATCGCATTGCCGGCATCCAGCCCGCCGAGCCGCAGCAGCAGTTCGCGCGCGGCGGCCATCGCGCCGGTCGGCGGCGCATCGACGAAGCGCAGCGCGTCGCTGCCCCAGGCCGCGAGTTCCAGCGCGAGCGCGGCGAGCTCGACCTGCACGATCTCCGGCCGCCGCTGCGGCTCCAGGCGCTGCGATTCCGGCCAGAGCCGGTAGGCCCAACCCTCGGCGACGCGCCCGGCGCGGCCCGCGCGCTGATCCGCCGACGACTGCGCGATATTCACCACATCGAGCCGTGAGAAGCCGCTGTTCGGGTCGTAGCGCGGCTCGCGCGCGAGCCCGCTGTCGATCACCACGCGCACGCCGGGCAGGGTGACGCTGGATTCGGCGACGTTGGTCGCGAGCACGACGCGACGGCGGCCGTCCGGCGATGGCTGCAGCACGCGCGATTGCTGTTCGACCGGGAGTTCGCCGTGCAGGGCGAGGATTTCGATGCCGGTGCCTTTTCCTTCTCCCGTCGGGGCGAAACGATGTGTTTGCGAGCCATTGGCTCGCGCAGCGCTGAGCGCCGATGCGCCGCGCGCATCGGCCGGGGCCAGGTGGCGCGAAGCGCCGGATGAGGGTTCGGTTTCAATACCGCGATCGAAAACATCGCGATGTTTACCGACCCTCTCCCCAACCCCTCTCCCGGCGGGAGAGGGGCCATGCTGCGTCAACAATGCCTGCACCCTGCCGATCTCCCGCTGCCCCGGCAAAAAGACGAGCACATCACCGGGATGTTCCGCGACCGCGTGTTCGATCGCACGCTTGACCTGATGTTCGATCGCCTCGTCGCGACGTGCGGCGAAATGCGCGATGCGTACCGGATAGCTGCGCCCGGCGCTGGACAGGCGCGGCGCATCGAGAAACCCCGCAAGCTTTTCGCCATCGAGCGTGGCCGACATCACCACGAGGCGCAGGTCTTCGCGCAGGCCCGTCTGCACATCGAGGGCCAACGCCAACCCGAGATCGCCAGCGAGATGACGTTCGTGGAATTCGTCGAACAGGATCGCGCCCACGCCTTCCAGCAGCGGATCGTCCTGCAGCATCCGGGTGAGGATGCCTTCGGTCACGACCTCGACACGCGTCTTCGCCGACACCTTGTTTTCGAAACGGATGCGATATCCGACCGTATCGCCTACCTGTTCGCCGAGTTGCTTGGCCATGAATTGCGCAGCTGCACGCGCGGCGACACGGCGCGGTTCCAGCATCACGATCTTTCGACCGGCCAGCCATGCGGCATCGAGCAGCGCCAGCGGCACCTGCGTGGTCTTGCCGGCGCCGGGTGGCGCTTCCAGCACGAGCCGCGTGGCGGTCTCCAGTGTCCGCCGGATCTCCGGCAACAGTTCGGCGATGGGGAATGCGATGTGCGACGTCATCGCACAAGGCTAACAGGGCCGTGGTCCGCACCGTCTGTCGGGCCACGACTGTCCCACGGAGGAATCTGGAGGAATTCGATGGCGGCTGTCACAGGCCTCCGCTAGATTGCGGCCTCCACTTCGGAAGGAAGGTTCTCATGTCGCGTGCGTTCTCCTCGCTGTGCCCCTTGGCCTGCGCCCTGCTGCTTGCGAGCAGCGGCGCCCATGCCGCCGTCTTCATCAACGAATTCCACTACGACGACGCCACATCCTCCGGCGATACCGGCGAGCGCATCGAAGTCGTCGCCACCGCCGGCGAAACGCTCAGCAGCTACACCGTGCATCTCTACAACGGTTCGACCCCCACCGCCGCGGTGACCTACGGCAGCACCGTCGTGCCCGCAGGCAGTCTGGTCACCTGCGGCGGCCAGGTGCGCATCGCGACCCTGAGCTACGCCACCAACGGCATCCAGAACGGCCCGAACGACGGCATGGCGCTGGTCAACGGCAGCGGCCAGGTCGTGCAGTTCATCAGCTACGAAGGCGCGATCACCGCCAGCAACGGTCCGGCCGCCGGCCTGACCAGCAGCAATCTTCCCGTGTCCGAAACCGGTTCCGACATTGCCGGCAAGTCGCTGCGGCTCGCCGGCACCGGCACCACCTACGCCAACTTCACTTGGCAGGCACCGGCCACCGCCACTTTCGGCACCTGCAATACCGGCCAGACCTTCACCGCGCCCAACCCGCCGCCGGTGCTGAATTCGACCACGCCCGTCGGCGGAGCGACCGACTTCCCGGCCGCCGGCAATCTCGGCGCGGTCTTCAGCGAAAGCGTCACTGCTGCAGCCGGCGCGTTCACGCTGTCGTGCGCGTCGTCGGGTGCGGTCGCACTGACCTACCCGAGCAGCGGAACCAGCTTCTCGATCTCCACCAATACCGCGCTGGTCGGCGGCGAAGCCTGCACCTTCACCGTTGTCGCCAACAACATCACCGACAGCGGCGGCGCCAAGCCGACCGGCAACACCGTGGTGAACTTCAACGTCGCCACTGGCGGCGGTGGCGGCACCGGCTACTACGCGCGCGTCAACACCAGCAGCGCCTCTCAGCTGCGCTGCTCGCTGCACGCGACCATCAAGGGCCACACCGCGTATCCGTACAGCAGCGGCACCACCAACACCTGGTCGATTCTCGAAATCGCCGACGAAGATCCGCTGAACTCCAGCCGCGTCCTCGATGTGTATCGCAATCACAGCTACGCCAAGATCACCGACCGTGCCGGCGGCGCTGCGGGCATCAAGTACAACCGCGAACACACCTGGCCGAAGTCGCTGGGCTTCAGCTCGGAAACCGGCAACCTTGGCCTGCCCAACTCGCCGCATACCGACACCCACATGCTGTATCTGTCGGACGCCAACTACAACTCGGACCGCGGCAACAAGCCGTACACCAACTGCAGCGGCTGCACCGAGCGCGCGACCGAAGCCTACAACGGCGCGGGCGGCGGCACCGGCGTGTATCCGGGCAACTCCAACTGGTTCAACGCCAGCGGTTTCCAGACCTGGGGCAAGCGCAAAGGCGACATGGCGCGCGCGGTGCTGTACATGGCGATCCGCTACGAAGGCGGCACCCACCCGACCACCGGCCAGACAGAACCGGATTTGGAGATGACCGACAACGCCAGCCTGATCGTATTGACCTCGAGCTCGCCGGCTTATATGGGCCTGCTGTCCACGCTGATCGGCTGGCACCAGGCAGATCCGCCGGACGCCGCCGAACGCGCGCGCAACGAAGTCATCTACAGCTTCCAGGGCAACCGAAACCCGTTCATCGATCACCCGAAATGGGCGACATCGGCACTGTTCACCTCGGCCAAGCCGGCGACGTGCCAGTTGAATTGATCGATCCGACATCGTTGCGATGTGCGAAAACGCCGGCGAGAGATCGTCGGCGTTTTTTTATGTTCGGATTGATGGCCCGGTCTACCATCGGCGGTCCGCCCCGAAGGCAGAGCATCGTGGCTGTCATCGTCAAGTTGACCGCAAAGAGGAAATCAGGATCAAGCGGCAACCGAAGTGCGAGCTTCAGCTTCAGGATGCGAGCGCACGTTGCGAACGCACATTGCGAATCCGCGATGATCGCGCAGTATTCTGGCCTGAAAAGCCGATCAACTTCCCGGAAAAACACGGCCCGCTTGCACGGGCCGGCCAAAACACTAACCGTCTCTCTTAAAGATAAAGATCAAGAACCTGCAGCGTCCAAGCCGATTCCTTGTCGGCCTTCTGCGCGCTCCAGTACGCCTTTTGCTCTGTCAGAGATTTGCGCGAGTCCTCTGTGTCCAGATCGCCGATCGCCTTCAACGCCATCGCCCTGTCCTGCCAGGTCTTGGCATCGCGCGAGATGGACTTGAGGAGATCGATATGCTCGCTGGCACGCAGCGTGCCCAGTGACGAGATCGCGGCGATGCGAACGTATTCGTCTGCTTCTTTCGTCAGTTGCAGCAGGGTATCGATCGCTTTCGAGTTGTTGGTAAAGCCTAGCGCGTAGACGTCCAGATAACTGTCGTCGTTGCGCGATCCGAGCTTCGCAATCAGCGCATCGACGTCCGCGTCGCTGGCGCGCGCGCCGTAAAATTCACGCGCTGCTTTGGCCGCGAACTCCTTCACGGCGATCGATAGCGGTTCGTTCAAAGTGGGCTCGACAATTTCGTCGAAACTCCACACCGGCACCTTTCCACGTTTCACGAAAACGCCGACACGCTTCTTGCCAGCGGCGGTTTCAAGATCGGCGCTGATGTAGGTGAAGGTGACGAAAGGCGAGTAAGCATTTTGGCGATGGTTCAGCATGCGGAACGATTTCAGATCGATACGCGGGAAAGCACCGTCTCCAACGAATCGGACCGGCAGCCCCCGCGCAGCGAGCTCGGCCTGCAGGTGTTTCGACAGATAACCGGCTCCATCGATCGGTGCGCCGTCAATGGTCAGTGTCGACGGCAGTACACCTGTCATGAAAGTACGTTCGCTGATGCCGCGGCTGTCGGCGAAGCCGATGTCCGCAGCCGGGCGTTCGGAGGCATATGCGACCGAGGACGGTAGCGGTGCCTTGACCGCATAGGACTTGGGCGCGCAGCCCGACAACATGAAAACAGCAGCGGCGCAGATGCCGCTCGCCAAGAGCGATTTGAAGAACATGGACGAGTTTTCCCCTGTTGAGTTGAAGCGGCGGGGCGCTGATCGCCGAACCGCGCGAGAATTGTAGCGAAGTATTCATGGGCATCGCATTTTTTGCCTGTGTAAAGCGTCGCCGTGTTGCGCATCGAGGGAAGCGCTGACCATGTGCGGCCCGGGTCGCGGGGCCTGCGCGGCAAACAATGCAGATGTCGTAGGGTTGTAGGGTGGGCTTTTTGCCCACCGCATGATGCGTGAGCGCACACAACGAAGGCCACCATCTCGGTGGCTTCGTTCAACGCTTGCTTTGTCGGACCCATTGCCATGGTGGGCAAGATGCCCACCCTGCAACCCGTTATCGGAATGGGTGTGCTGTTCGCCTATCGTGCGGGACTTGCGTGCAAGCGCGGTGCGCGTGCAGCTGGCGATGTCGATTTCGCCGCGGACTGTGCCGCAGGATCCGCCGACAACACCGGCCGCAACCGCGTGCCTTTGCCGTCGGCGGTGACCACGTTGACCATTGCGCGGATGTCGTTGATGTCGTTGATGACGCGGGTGTTCAGATCATCGACGAGGAAGATGCCGGCGACCTGGTTGACGCGGTCGACCCACGGCGTGAAGCCGAAGGCGCCGGGGCTGGAGACGATCAGCGGCGACGACGGGTCGATCCACTGGCCCAGGCCGTAACCGAAGCCGGTCGATGTCGGCGGGCGCGAGATGTCGACGGTGCCGACGGTGCGGTCGGTCGCCATCAGTTCGATGGTGGCGCGGCTGAGGAAGCGGCGGTTCGGTGCGCAGGGCAGCAGCACGCTGTTGTCCAGGCAGCCGTAGGCCAGCACCATGTCGACCACTTTGCCGTAGTTCTCCAGCGTGCTGCGCACGCCGCCGGCGATGCGCGGGTTGGTGTTGCGCACATAGCCCGGTGCGGTGGACGCGGTGGCGAAGTCGGTGGCGTTCATGCCCAGTGGCGTGACCATTTCGGCGATGAACAGGTCGTCCCAGGCTTTGCCGGTGGCCAGTTCGGCCATGCGCCCCGCGACCTGCATCGAATTGCCGCCGTAGGAGAAGACCTTGCCGGGCCCGCCGATCAGCGGCTCCTGGAGGATCACCTGCGCGCAGCTGGCGAGGGTGTAGAACGGGTTCGACATGCAGCTGTTGTCGCCGCCCGGGAGGGCGCTGGTATGCGAGAACAGCTGCGCCAGCGTGATCGGGCGCTTGGACGCTTCGATCGTCGGGAAATACTGGCCGACGGTGTCGGTCCAGCGCATCTGGCCTTTTTCCACCAATCTTGCGATGGCCAGCGCCGACAGCCATTTGCTGGCCGAAGCGATGCGGATGCGGGTGTCGAGGGAGTAGCCGCCGAATGCGCGGCGATACACCACATTGCCCTGCTTGTTGACGCGCAGCGACGCGCCGTCGATGCTGTAGGTCTGCACGAAGGTCTGCATTTCCGCGCTGACCGGTGAGAAATCGTAGCGAGGCACCGCGTGTGCGGGGGCAGTGGCGCCGAGCAGCAGGGTCAGGCCGAACATGATCGTCAAGGTTCGCAACATGGCACGTCTTCCGTGGTGGAGGGTGCTGATGTGAACGCGGGCGCGAGGGTGTCGTTGACGGTTCCGGCGATCCGCTGCCGGCGAAGTTGTAACGACTTGTTTCCGGAGCGGCTTGCATCCCGACCGGATGCGGGTTTAATGGCTTGCTCTCCCCAAACCCTCGCGACGAGGTATGCATGGCGCAGCTTCCACCCCTTCCCACCATCGCGCTCGGCCGCTACCGGCACTACAAAGGCGGGGAGTACGAGGTCGTCGACTTGGCCAGGCACAGCGAAACGCTGGAGCCGCTGGTGGTCTATCGGGCGCTGTATGGCGAGGGCGGGCTCTGGGTTCGGCCGTACGCGATGTTCATCGAACAGGTCGAGGTGAAAGGTCGTTGCCAGCCGCGGTTCGCATGGATCGATCCGGGCGCGTAAGCGGCCGTAAACGCATACGGTTTTGACGCGGTAGCATCGGCCAGCAATGCTGCGGCGCAACATCAATCGTATTCACGGCATCCCCGAAATTCACAGGCTATGCTGCCCCACCACTCGGGGAGGACCGCCCATGCTGCGGATGCAAGAACGCCTGTCGCTGCCGTTTCTGATGCTGCTGAGTCTGCCGTCGACGGCGATGGGGTTCGCGTTGGCGGTGCAGATTTCGGCGTTGAGTTGGCTGCTCTCCACCAAATACGGGTTGGACATCCACGAGATCGGCATCGTCTGGGCGGCGGGGCCGCTGGCCGGCATTCTGGGTCAGGTCATCGTCGGCATCATCAGCGACGGGGTGTGGTTCTGGGGCGGCCGGCGTCGACCGTTCATTCTGGTCGGCGGCGTGCTGACCGCGTTGATGTTGTTGGCGCTGCCGTCGATCGGCGCGATCGATGCCGCGTTGGGCCTGGACGCGATCCTCGGTGTGGCGATCACCGTTGCCTTGGCGTTGGATCTATCGATCAATGTCAGCTTCAATCCGACCCGTTCGATCATCGCCGATGTCACGCCCGAAGGCGCGACGCGCACCTCTGGCTACACCTGGATGCAGACCGTCTCCGGCACCTTCGGCGTGCTCGCGTACGCCATCGGCGCGATCTGGGGCAACATCGCCCTGATCTATTTCGGCGCCGGTCTGGCGCTGCTGTTTTCGATCATTCCCGCGTTGCTGGTCGAAGAGCCGCGCGTGCTCGCGCAGACCGGGGGCAGCGCACCCGCCGAAAAACTCGGCACCGGCGCATTGCTGCTGCTGATGCGCCCGCTGTGGGCGTTCGCCATCTATGCACTGATCGCGATGGGCTTGAAGGCGGCGGGATACAAGACCCACAGCCTATGGCTGGAGGTCGTATTCGGGCTGTTGGCGTTGGCGTCGATCGCGCATGCGCTGAGCGAACGTCAGGCGCCGGACGGGCGCGACGACGTCGCGGCGTTCCGCAAGGTGCTGGCGGCGCATTCGATCAGCTGGTTCGGCATGCAGACGCTGTTCGTGTTCATCATCGGCTTCGTGCAGCAGCGGTTTCCACAGCTCGACGACGATGCCACCGGGCAGCTGATGTCTTTCAGTTTCCTGTCGCTGAACGCGGTCGGCGCGCTGGTGCCGGCGTTGCTGCTCAATCCCTTGGCGCAGCGGTTCCGCGAAGTACGCGTGCATGCGGCCAGCCTGCTGGTGATGGCGCTGGGCTTCGTCTTCGTCTACCAGTTCGGTTACACCGCGACCTCGCTGTACGTGGGCATGGCCATCATCGGTGTGGGCTGGGGCGCCATCGTCAGTTTGCCGTTCGCGATCTTCTCGCAGAGTGTCTCGCCGACGCGGATCGGGCTGTATATGGGCGTGTTCAATCTCAGCGTGGTGCTGCCGCAGCTGGCGGTGAGCCTGGGCGTGGGCTATCTGCTCTCGCAGATGGAGAACAAGGCGCTGGTGTTCGCGATCGGCGGCGTGTGCATGGCACTGTCGGCGGTGGCCTGGCTGGCGGTGAAGCAGGGGCCGCGTCGTGATCCGGTCGCGGGCGTGTCCGCGTCCCACTGAGCGCCGTACTGTGAGGAATCACCAATGTACCTGCGCCGCCTATTGATCATGATGCCGCTGTCGCTGGGCTTGCTCGCCTGTGCGGGCATTTCATCCGTCGGCGCCGACCTGTCCAACGACCCCGCCGCAGCGGTGGCCGGGATGATGCAGGGACATTACGACAGTCGCGACCAGTCGGCGGCGGACAAGGCCTATTTCGCGATTTCGCTGGCGATGGTGCCGATCTGGCCCGAGCGCAGCGACGGCCACTGGCTGTATGTCGAACAGGCGATCGCCGACACCCCCGACAAGCCCTACCGGCAGCGGGTGTACCGGGTCTACAACGGCGAGGGCGGCGAGGTGGTCAGCGAGGTCTATACCGTTGCCGAACCGGAGCGCTATGTGCAGGGCTGGCGGACCGGCAGCCTGGCTGGGCTGCGTCAGGAAATGCTGCAGCCGCGTACCGGCTGCGCGGTCCATCTGCGCAACCGCGACCAGGCCTGGCAGGGTGCGACTGTCGGCACCGGCTGCGCCTCGGAACGCAGCGGCGCGGCGTATGCCACCGCCGAGGTTGTGCTGGAGCCCGAACGTATGACCAGCTGGGATCGTGGCTTCGACGCCGCCGCCAGGCAGGTCTGGGGCGCGACCGCTGGTGCCTATGTGTTTGTGAAGCGCGCCGCCGCCCGCTGATCCTCCGTGCCGGTGGGAGTGCACCAGCGGCCCGGGCTGACTACACTGCGGACTTGCTTCAGCCGGACCCGTCCATGCCGCAGCGTAAAACCAAGGCCACCTCTGTCGATATCGCCCATCGCGCCGGGGTGTCGCAGGCCACCGTCTCGCGCGTGCTGCGCGGCAGTCCGCTGGTGAATGCCGATACGCGCAAGCGGGTGCTGGATGCGGTGCAGGAACTGAACTACAAGGTCGACCGTCGCGCGTCCAGCCTGCGCACCCAGCGCGCCGGCACGCTGGCCCTGCTGCTGTTCGAGGACCCGACCGAAGACGGCTCGCAGATCAACCCGTTCTTCCTGTCGATGCTGGGCTCGATCACCCGCGCCTGCACCCGTCACAACCATGATCTGCTGGTGTCGTTCCAGCAGCT
>JANLSB010000069.1:0-2743 GCA_031362125.1 Lysobacterales bacterium
TGCGCCTCCAGCGTGGTCATGTTGCCGATCCGTTGTCGCCGCCTACCCAAAACTGAGCCGCTGTGCCGATTGAACACGGATTCAGGTAGTAGACGGCCCCCCAAGCCCTCTGTGGATAACTCTACTGTGCGACAGGGTCGATGACCAGCTGAGTGCTGGCAGCTCTTTGATATTGGAAGGCTCGATGTGGCTGTGCTTTCTTGCTGCTTCACTTCCATTGATGCGTTGCCCGGCAAGACCGGTACACCCCTGAGGTTTCCCCGCGTTTTCGCTCTGAAATGCTTCTCAGAACAACGCGTGGCGCGTAGCTTGCAGGCAAAGCAGCGCGTGCATGACCGGTTCTTTCTCCGTGACGGGATCAACCGTTTCGGAGGTGCTCATGCACGCAGAGAAAATGGTATAGCGATTTTTCGAGACGCATTTCGGGGCCGTCCACGACGCGCGTCGGCGGGTACTCGGGGCGCTGGTGTGGATGACGATGGTCTGTTGAGCTTGTCGCGGCTTGCGCGCTCGTTGGCGCGACGTGGCGGCACAATGAAATGTAAGCGTCCGCCCACCTCACCTTGACGCCGCTGGTCTCCACCGATGCGGCAACAGCTCGCCGAGTCAAGACGTAATCCTCTGAAGGGAAAGAGCCTCGGGGGAAAGTGGGGCGGTTCGCGAAAGTTCGCGCTTCAATACGTGATGCTGCCATACGAGAACGGCCGGCGGCGCCTCGTTGTTACAACGGCGTCCCCGGCTTGGACAGCAGCGACGCAAGTCGGTCGATCGGGGTCACGAATGCGGTTTTGAAGCCTCGTTCGTGTTGGAAATCGCTGCTGAACACACCGATCGCGCCATTGCGGCCCAGCAACAACCCGCCGGATGAGCCGGGGGCGGTGTTGATGTCCGTCACGATGTAACCGCGCATGTCCAGCAGCACTTCTTTACCGTCCACCGTGCCGCTGATCGGCGGCTTGCGATAATTCGGATTCATGACATAGCCCACCGCCAGCGCACGGCCCTGGTTATCCGGGTTGCCCCATGTCCACACCTCGTCACCGGCGGCGACGGTCGGTGGCGCCAGCGTCACCGTCAGCGGCGTCGGCAGACGAGGCGCTGAGGTGCCCTGGGTCTTCGGCAGCTCGAGTTCGATGAAGGCAATATCGCCCCCGGCGAAACGGTCGCCCATCCAAGCCCTGCCCAGCTTCACATGGGTCTTGCCGTCGTCAAAGGAGGCGTAGTGGCCTTCGGCGTCGGGCGGCCCATCGGCGAAACAGTGGGATGCAGTGAGGATGCCCGGCTGCGGGACGCGGCGATCGTCAAAGGCGATCAGGGTGGCGCTGCAGAGATAGTTCATCTCGCCGTCGGCGGTTTTTGTGTAGAGCAGGGCCAGCGACGCATTGCCCGGAAAACGCGGTTTGGCGGCCGCAGTTGGCGCTGCATCGGGGCGGCTCGCCTCGCATCCCAGCAGCAGGCAGGCAAACATTGCAAAGGCCATGTTGAATCGCAGCATGTGTCGTCCTCGTCGCTCTCAAGAAAACGAAACCGGCCCGCTTGCGCGCACCGGTTTCGCTGGCATCAGGCCGTTTCGATCAGTGTCCGCCCGTCATCACGGCGGTCACGACTCGATTCAGCAAAGCATCAATGGCTGCGGAACTTGCCCTGCGTGAAACCACGCTGCATGCCCTGTTTGGGGGTGTTCGAAGTTTGCTTGTTGGCGTTGTACGACAAATAGCAGTTTCTAAACGCCGTATCGGTAGTGGTCGTTGTATTACAGTAGTTCTTGCAATAACTTGCTGAGCGAATAACTGTACACTTGGTGAATTCATAGCTACCGCCGCCAGACACAAAGCCTGCCTGATCGACCTGTCCCATGGCCGCTTGGGCGTGAGTGGCGGCGAAGGCGGAGACGGTGAAGAGCGCAGTGAAGAGGATCGCCTTGATCATGATTGTTCTCCAGATGGGTAATGTTGTCGTTCGTGGAACTGAGTCCTTAACTTCCGACACTTCCCTCTTTTGCCCACCAAGACCGCTGGGTTGCATCATGAGGTACACAACGGTCTTTCCTTACACCGTCGTGGGCGGGCTTGAGGAGAGTCAGAAGTGAAGATCGGTCCCATTCGCTTCAGTCCCTGCCTAACGCCGCATTCCGTTCAAGGCGATAACATCAATCAGCGCAGTCCGCGTGTCAATAGTGCAATTGACTATTCCTATCAAATTTGATGAATAAGGCGAAATTCTGCGGAATTCCGCATACGCGCCGTAGGCTGAACCAACCCGTATCATGCTGATCTATATAACTTTGTTGTTTCAGCGTGCGCCTGGACGCGCCGCACAGTAAGCGTCCGCCTACCTCACCTTGACGCGGCAGGTTGACCAGCTTCGCTGTTGAGAACCCACCGATGTGGCAGCAGCTCGCCGATGTCCTTGTCCAGGGTTGTCGGTAGGCGAGTCAACACCTCGGTCAGCCACGCGTGCGGGCAGTGGCCGTTGGCTTTTGCCGTCGCCAGCAGGCTCATGATCGCGGCGGCGCGTCTGCCCGCCGTTTCGCTGCCGGCGAACAGCCAGTTCTTCCGCCCCAGGGCGATGGGCCGGATTGCGTCCTCGATGGGAAAAGACCGGGACACGTATGGACGCCTCCGTCAACCTTCAGCTGCACTTTCTTTTTACGTAGCTTTTCTGGGTGCGGATGCGGTTTTTGGCGAATACGACGCCTTCCTGGAAACCCAGGCTGGACGCTCGGAATTGCTGCGGTCAGATA
>JANLSB010000190.1:0-3863 GCA_031362125.1 Lysobacterales bacterium
GGCATCGTCGTCCATGGCCGAGGTGTTGACCAGCGCGACACGATCGACCGGGCCGATCGGTTTCAGTCGTGCCATCCGCGCCTCGCGCCACATGGCGTAGACCTCGGGCGACACCCGCATCGCCTGCAATTGCGGCAGCATCGCGACTGTCGCCTGCTCGCCGAGCGCGACTCCCTGATCCAAGCCGGCGGTGAAATCGGCCGAACTCAGATCGCCCAGCTCCGGAATGATCAGCACATCGCCGGTGCGCAGCCGTTCGCGCTGACGTATTGTTTCCTTCAACATCAGCGCGGTGACCATCTGGTCGGTGATGCTGAACGGGTCGGTCAACTGCTCGCGCTTCTTCAGCGGCGCGCCGATGTCCACCGCGATGATCCGCTTCGCGCCCCAGTCCTGCGCGATTTCGACGGGAAGATTCAGCGACATGCCGCCATCGACCAGCGAGCGGTCTCCGTAGCTCACCGGCGCCAGCGCGCCCGGCACCGCCATGCTCGCGCGCACCGCGTTGACCAGGTCGCCGTGATCCATCGCCACCGCGTCGCCGGTTTCCAGATCGGTGCCGATCGCGCGATAGGGAATCGGCAGATCATCGAAGCGCGGGATGTTCGCGCTGGGCAGCAGCGCAGCGCGCAGCGCCACCGCCAGACGCTGGCCCTCGAACAGGGAAGGCGGCACGGTGACCTTGCCGTCGCGCAGGCCGAAGCCGCCCTTGGCCAGAAAACTGCGGTCCTCGACCTTGCGCCGCTGCGGGAAGACGCGGCGGTCGATGCGGTCGACGAACATCGCGTTCCAGTCCAGCGCGCGCAGACCGCTCTCGATCTCGGCGGCGGTCATGCCGCTGGCGTAAAGACTGCCGACCACCGCGCCCATGCTGGTGCCGACGATGCAGTCCACCGGAATGCGCTCGCGCTCCAGCACCCGGATCACGCCGATATGCGCCATGCCGCGCGCGCCGCCGCCGCTGAGCACCAGGCAGGTGTCGAACTCGGCGGCGCGGGCTGGTGCGCAAAGCAGCAACAGGGCGAACAACACGGAAACGGGGGTGCGCATGGAGGACCTCTAGCCGCGGCATCGCGGCGTGGAGGCAAGTCTAGCGGAGGGTGATGCGCCGGTAAGCGTAGCTGGGCCGGCGGATCACCCGACTCAATGCATCCCACGGGCGCGCGTTGCCACCGTGTCGGCGTCTACCGGTTCGCGGAATGGCAGCAAGAACATCCGCCAAAGCCCGGGCTGGGTCGGGCCGATGCCTGTCTGTCGCACCGGGCCGCGACTGTATGTGCCGAACAATCGGTCCCACAGAATCGCGTTGCAGGCGTAATTCGTGTTGCTTTCCTCGAACACCATCGAGTGGTGCCGCCGGTGGTGGTCGCTGGCAGTGAAGAAGAAGGAGAACACCGGCGTGTGCATGCGCACGTTCGCGTGCGCCAGCGTGGTGTTGCTCAGGAGGAGAACGCCGGCCGCCCCGACCGCTTCTTCCGGCGCGCCGAAGAGAGCGGCCAGCAGCGCCAGCGGCAGCGCGATCGCCACCAGCTCGAACGGATGGTTGGCGCCAGCGTTGAATGCGTGCAGGTTCTGGAAGCCGTGGTGGAAGCCGTGCCCGCTGACCCGCCACAGCACCGGCCAGCGGTGGATGGCGCGATGGATCCAGTAATAGATGAAGTCGGAGGCGGCATACAGCAGCAGGGCCTGCG
The DNA here is from genome assembly GCA_031362125.1 of Lysobacterales bacterium. Taxonomy (GTDB): domain Bacteria; phylum Pseudomonadota; class Gammaproteobacteria; order Xanthomonadales; family Xanthomonadaceae; genus Lysobacter_I. Next base: position 1,692 of record JANLSB010000190.1, read on the forward strand.
CGAGGATCGGCCAACCTGCGGGCCAGACCGCCATGCCGATGCCGGCGCGGAAGCCGGCGAGTGTTTCGGGCAGTACCGATCCGTATCCCGCGATCACGATCCCGGACACCATCAGGGTCAACAGATACAGACCCGCCAGTCGCAGCCTGGCGACGAACCCCAGTCGCCAGGCGGGGACCGCCGGCACGAGTCGCTCCAGCAGCATCGACACCAGGAGGATCGACACGAGCGTCACGAGCATGGCGTCGTCGTCCGCGCCCAGCGCCCACCACAGCCCCAGTGCGCCGCCCAGAATCAGCGGATGACCGACGGCGGCGATCGCGCGGGCGAGCCGTGGATGACGAGGGGGGACGGATGCGTCTTGCATGGGTGGCACCGTGCGATGCGAAGGTGGATTTGGAGAGTCTGTCCGCGGTAGTGCTTACCGACGAGTGCCTTAAGTCCCGCAGCGTGCTGGCTGCCATTTTGCACCAACAGGGTGCATTTCCTTTCGAAAGCGCACCATGTTCGCGCCAACTGCGAGTTTGATAACCGACAGGGCCTTTTCGAATCAAGGCCTTGCATGCACTTCACTGGTGGCACGGCCCTTGCAAAGAGCAAGACATCCTTCTCACCCATCGGAGTCACCGCATGTCCCTCGAGCACGTCGAAAAACTCATCAAGGACCACAAGATCGAATTCGTGGACCTGCGCTTCACCGACATGCGCGGCGTGCAGCACCACGTCACCTTCCCGAAATCCATCGTCGAGCCCGCGCTGTTTGAAGACGGCAAGATGTTCGACGGCTCGTCGATCAGCGGCTGGAAGGGCATCAACGAATCCGACATGGTTCTGCTGCCAGACCCATCCACTGCGGTCATCGACCCGTTCACCGCCGATCCGACCCTGATCCTGACCTGCGACATCCTCGACCCGGCGACCATGCAGGCCTACACCCGCGACCCGCGCGGCGTCGCCAAGCGCGCTGAAGCTTACCTCAAGGCCAGCGGTATCGCCGACCAGGCGTTCTTCGGCCCGGAGCCGGAATTCTTCATCTTCGACAGCGTGCGTTTCGCCAATGAAATGGGCCACACCTTCTTCCACATCGATTCGGAAGAAGCGCATTGGAACTCCGGCCGCGAATACGAAGGCGGCAACACCGGCTATCGGCCGATGGTGAAGGGCGGCTACTTCCCGGTCGCGCCGCTGGATTCGCTGCACGACATCCGCGCCGAGATGTGCAAAGAGCTGGAAGCCGCCGGCATCGAAGTGGAAGTGCATCACCACGAAGTCGCCAACGCGGGCCAGTGCGAGATCGGCACCAAGTTCAGCACCCTGGTGCAGAAGGCCGACGAACTGTTGACGATGAAGTACATCATCAAGAATGTCGCGCATCGCAACGGCAAGACCGCGACCTTCATGCCCAAGCCCATCGTCGGCGACAACGGCAGCGGCATGCACGTGCACCAGTCGCTGGCGAAGGGCGGCGTGAACCTGTTCTCCGGCGACGGCTACGGCGGCCTGTCGCAAATGGCGCTGTGGTACATCGGCGGCATCTTCAAGCATGCGCGCGCCATCAATGCGTTCGCCAACTCGACCACCAACAGCTACAAGCGCCTGGTGCCGGGCTTCGAAGCGCCGGTGATGCTGGCGTATTCGGCGCGCAATCGCTCGGCATCGTGCCGCATTCCGTACGTCGCGAACCCGAAGGCGCGCCGCATCGAGATCCGCTTCCCCGATCCGATGAACTCCGGCTACCTGACCTTCGCCGCGCTGATGATGGCCGGCCTGGATGGCATCAAGAACCAGATCGACCCGGGCTCGCCCAGCGACAAGGATCTGTACGACCTGCCGCCGGAAGAAGAGAAGAACATCCCGACCGTGTGCCATTCGCTCGACCAGGCGCTGGAAGCGCTCGACAAGGATCGCGAGTTCCTGACCGTCGGCGGCGTGTTCAACGACGACTTCATCGACGGTTACATCGCGCTGAAGATGCAGGAAGTCACCAAGTTCCGCGCGGCGACGCATCCGCTGGAATACCAGATGTATTACACCATCTGATGAAAAACGGGCGCATCAGGATCGTGGCTTCGGGTCGGCGGATGGCCGGCCCGGCGCAGCGCGCCGGGCGTTCAGCGGTGGCGCGCGGCGGTGCCGCGCAAGCGCCCACGCTTCACCCGCTGGAATACCAGT
>JANLSB010000202.1:0-5635 GCA_031362125.1 Lysobacterales bacterium
AGTTGCACATCCAACTCGCAATGGAGACCCAAGGATCGGGAGCCGGAAGCCCCGCGAGATACGCCGCCACGTCCCGGCTCATCTCCACGTACTTCTGCAATGCGAGAACGACCTGCGCCCGCCACGCAAGCAACGGCGCGCGAAACGGCACAGTCGCCAACTCCTCAAAGGCGGGGAGCAAAAGGTGCTCCAATGCCTCCACCGCGCCGCAAGAGAACGGATCGAGGAAGCAGTACGCGGGCAGCCGCCTCCGCAGTGACCGGTGTGCAGACCACGACATTCAATGCGGCAGGCCTGCACCCGGACACCGCGCAACGCTACGCGACCGAGAACGGCCTGACCGTGTACAACACCCGCAACACGGTGCAGGCGTTCCAGGTCGGCGGCGAAATGCTGACCGATGGACAGACCGGCATCCAGCAGATGAACGCTGCACGACGGCAGCAGGCGGGCATGCTGGCGAACGATGTCGCCACGCTGATGGAAACGCCCGGCGCCAAACAGATCGTGCAGGGCAAGGTGGACGATCTGCTTCCGCCGCATGCACGTCGCGCCGCCAACGACGCCATCGATTTCCTCGCCACGCATCCCGGCAATCAGGCGCTGCGCAATCTGCCGACGGCGGCGGGCGAGATCCAGCCGCTGCTCGCACCGAAAACCCGCGACGAACAAGGCCATCTGGTCAGCCGTCCGAAAGAGCTCGCCCTGAGCGAGCTGGCCGCCTACGCCGGTCCGCTGACCGATGTGCTCAGCGCCACGGCGATGAGCGCGCGCGCTGGGCGCGCAGTAGGTGAAGTGGTGAAGTTCGAGGGCCAGGTGGCCGAAAAAGGGCTGCATGTCGTCGGCCAGGGATTGAGCACGGTCGCCCGCGTGCAGGGCGAAACCAGCGCATTCATGACCAACACGGCCGGCACACTCACCAGCACCGCGGTGCGCGGTACCGGCGAAGTCACCGCGCAGGTGCGCCTGCAGGTCGGCAATGTCGAGGCCGGGATCGATCACCTGCAGGGCAGGACGCAACAGGTCGCAACGTCCTGGACCGCCAGCGCCTTGCGTTTCGGCGCGAAAATCCTGCCGGACGACGCCGAAAAATGGGTCGGCCGCCAGGCGCAGGGGATCGAGAGCTACGGCAACGAAGCGATGCGGCAGAATCAGCGCGAAGCCCAGCAGGTGCGCACCGCTGCGCAGGGAGACGCGACCGTCATCCGGCAGGGCACGCAGGCGGTGGCGACGACCATCGACCACACCACCGCCAGCGTCGCCAACGTACAGCGTCAGGCCGGTCAGCAGGCGGGCGCAGTCCTGCAGCAAGGCGCCGATGCGGCGGGGCACGGCATCCGCACGGTCACCGACAAAGCGCCGGCTGCGGGCCTGGTGGTTGGCGGTACCGTCGGTGGCGTGACGGCCGCCGTCGCCACGCACCTGCCGGTGAACCCGCAGAACACGGCCAATCTCTACCAGACCATCACCGTGCTGCAGCGCGGCCAGACCGTCGCGGGCGAAGCGGTGTTCCGCCACGGCATGGCCGGCTCGGTCATTCCCAGTCTGGATGCCGTCGTCGAAAAGCAGGAGCGTCAGGCGAAGCAGTCGCTCGCGCCCGCGCATCCGACGCAGCCTGTCGCGCCGCAGGACAAAATCGTGCCGTCGACGCCGATACCGACGCCGATCCCGCAGCGCACCGGCATGTTGCTCGACCATCCAGAGCACAAGAGCAACAGCCTGTTCCTCGGTGCGGAAAAAGGTGTGTATGCGCTCGACGAAAAATTCAACCGTACCCCCGATATCGGCAGCAAACAGCTTGCCGGCACCTTGGCCGCGCAGGCGGTCGATGCCGGCCTGTCGCAGATCGCCCGGGTCGATTTGAGTGCGGACAAGACCCGCGTTTTCGCGACCGACAGTGCCGACCCGAATGCGGCTCACCAGCGGGTCGCGTTCACCGACGTGTCGCGCGGCATGCAGCAATCGCTCGTGGCCAGCACACAGCAGGCGGATCTCGCCAACAGTCGCGTCGTCGAACAGACCGTGCAGCAGCAGGCGCTTCAACAGCCCGCCCAGGACAATCCGGTACGCGCCGCGAAGGTCTCATGAGCGTCCGCGCCTGAGTGGGTAAGCGTCAGGCGTTGTCGAAGTCGATGAATGCCACCGGCACCGCGTCGGTAAGCCACACGCCGTTGTCGGAACGGAAGAACGCATGCCCTGCCGCCGCCATTGCGCCGGCGCGTACGATCAACACCACCGGCTTGCCGTGGCGTGCGCCCACATTCGTCGCCGTGGCGGCATCGGCGGACAGATGCAGATGCTGGCGGCCGCGTTTGCGCAATCCTTCGCGGCGGATCGAATCCACGAATCGCGTCGCCGTGCCGTGATACAGCAAAGACGGCGGCGCAACCGGCTGCAGCCCGAGTTCGACCTCGATCGAATTGCCTTGATTGGCGCGGATACGCAGCCCGTCATCGCTGATCGCGAAGCGCTGTTTGTTGTTCTGTTCGACCACCTCCTCGATCAATGCGCGGGTCAATGGCTTGTGCGGCTGCGCGAGATCGATGAGTGCGTCGATATCGGCCCAACCGGCGTCGTCAAGGACCAGACCGATCAGTTCGGGCTGGTGGCGGAGGACGAGGCTGAGGAATTTGCTGGCGGAAACGAGTGGGTCGTGCATGACGGAATGGAATGCCTGAGGTTCGGAGTTTTCAGGTCGCCTGGCGCCAGCGCGCTGCCCGCCACGCTTCGCGCTGCGTCGCGTCCAGAAACGTCCAGGCGACGAAGCGGCTCTGCTTGTGGCCCTGCGCCATCGCGACAACGCGTACGTCCTGCGCGCCGGCCTGCTTCAACTGTTTGCGTACGTCGGCGAGATGTTCCGACTTTGCGATCAGCGTGCTGAACCAGTAAACGCGGGTCGCGATCTGCGCGCTTTCGCGGATCATCCGGCGCACGAAGCCCACTTCGCCGCCGGGGCACCACAGCTCGCTGGATCGACCGCCGAAGTTCAGCCTCGCACCCGCGTGCGCCGCGTCCGGTTTTCCCAGGTTGCGCCACTTGCGCTGGCTGCCGCGCGCGGCGTCTTCGGCCGAGGCATGAAACGGCGGGTTGCAGAGCGTGAGATCGAAAACCTCATCGCCATGTAGCAGGCCGTCGAAAATGCGTGCGGGATCTGGTTGATGGCGCAGCTCGATCGCTTTGCGCAGATGGTTTGCATCCACGATCGCCGACGCCGCGCTCAGTGCCATGGCGTCGATGTCCGAGCCGACGAAACGCCAGCCGTATTCGCGATGACCCAACAGTGGATAGATCAGATTCGCGCCGGTGCCGATGTCCAGCGCGCGAATCGCGGCGCCATGCGGAAGTGCTCCTGTGTTCGACGTCGCCAGCAGATCGGCGAGCCAGTGCAGATAATCGGCGCGACCGGGAATCGGCGGGCACAGATAGCCCTCGGGCAGGTCCCAGTGCGCGATGCCGTACTGCGTCTTCAGCAGCGCGCGGTTCAAGGCGCGCACCGCCGCCGGGTCGCTGAAATCGATACTCGCATCACCGCTTGGCGTGGTCGTCATGAACGCCGACAGCGCCGGCAAGGCCGTCGTCAACGCTGCGAAATCGTAGCGGCCCTGATGCCGGTTGCGCGGATGCAGCGCGGTACGGATGGACGATGCGGAAGGCTTGGATGGGCGCGACATTGACCGATTGTCGCGTGAACGGCGGCAGTCGGTCCAACCGGGCCCATTCCGCCGCTGGCTGTGGCAGGCTGTCGCCACCATTCCGAACAGGGGTTCCGCGATGACCGCGCCACTGCTTTGGCAAGCCACGCCGCACGCCGGCTATTTCATCAACTCGGTCGGCACCAGCGGCGACGGCCGCACCCTGGTGGCCGGTACCTTCTTCCACAGCTACAGCGACGAGCGCCGCACGGGCGCGAACAGCAACGACGGCACCTTCGGCATCTACAGTCTGGACCCTCGCACCGGCGCGACGCTGTGGTCGAACACCTTCGATGGCTTCGAAGGCGTGTACTGGGCGACGGTGTCGAACGACGCCGGCTACGCCGCCAGCTGCGGCTGGTATTCGTCCACGCCGACCTACAACGGTTTCATCGCTGCGTTCGACGCCGCGACCGGCGCTTCGGCGCTCGACTACTACAAAACGTCGAGCCGCGTGAATCAGGTGGCGCTGAACGCCGATGGTTCGGTGCTGGCGGCCGGCGGCGATCAGCTGTATGTGTTCTTCCGCAGCGGCACGCAGTTTTCGACCACGCCGTCGACGCTGCCGGTCGCCAGCGGCGACAGCGTGATCTCGATCGGCATCTCCGCCGACGGCCAGTGGGTCGCTGCCGGGACCTACGACGGCACCGTGCTGCTGGTGAAGATCGTCGGCGGCATGCCGGTGTCGTCGAACACATGGACGCCAGCGACCAGCAACACCGTGCACAGCGTGGCGATGGCGACCAACGGGCAGGGCTTCGCGGTGGGCATGAAAAACGGCGAATTCGTCTATTTCGCCTGCGATGATTTCCTGAGCAACGCCCAGCCCGCATGGACGCAGACCTTGAACGGCGCCAGCAGCGTCTACGGGGTCGCCATCGCAGCCGATGCCAGCTTCGTCAGCGCGGTCGGCAATATCGGCAGCAGCGGAGGCACCGTGGCCGTGTACGACAACAGCGGCACCGCCGCCGCGCTGCGCTGGCAGCAAAGCCTTACCGCCAATCCGAATTCGACCTCGATCGACAGCGAAGGTCTGTTCGTCGCCGTCGCCGATGGTCACCCGGACGGTACGCCCGGACACTTCACCCTGTTCAACGCCGCCAGCAGCATGCAGATCTGGTCGTACACCACCGGCAACATGAGCTGGCCGATCCAGCTCGCCGCCAACGCCATGGCCTGCATCGCCGGCTCGGACGACGGCAATGTCTATTACTTCAACCCGCTGCGGGTGCTGACTGAATAGCGGCGCAAGACTCCAGTCGCATGGAAAACGCCAGGGTCGCTTGCGCGATCCTGGCGTCGAGAGGCATCCGGTGTTTTGGAATAGGGAAGGTCTGAAAAAAGCGATCCTGGCGTGTTTCAGATGCCGCGAAGCCAGGCAAAGCCCGGGTTCGCTCCCGCCATGGCGCGTGGAACGTCCGAGTCAATCAGAGGTTCCATAGCGGAACTCAGGGCGTGGAGCTGGTGAACGTGGCGGTGACCTGAGTGCCGAGGATATAGGCGCGGTTGTTCGCCGCGGACAGGCCGCCGAACTTCAAGGTCGTGGTCACGCTGGTCGCAGGTGTCGACGCCGAGGTGTGCATCACCATGACTTGATCGCCGTTGCTCACGTAACCGTGCAGATTGGTTGCCGGGCCGCCGTTGATGCTGTAGGTGCCACCGCTGATCGACAGCGGCACTTTCGCGACGGTGCTCAGGCCGGACACGGTGATGATGTTGCTGATCTGCAGCGTCGAAGGCATCGCGCCGCTGACTGCATTGAAGCTCACCGGGTTCGGCGCAACATCGACCGGATCGCCTTGATAGCGGAGGACGCCGAAGAAGCCGTTGCTGTAGCCAGCGACGTAGAACTTGCCGTCGGGTGCCAGCGCGATGCCTTGCGCGGATGTATTGACGATAGTCGAACCGCCCAGATCGCCGACTTTGTAGCCGTTACCGTTGGC
>JANLSB010000216.1:0-2598 GCA_031362125.1 Lysobacterales bacterium
AACGAACGGAAGAATGGAGTACTCAATGAACCGCGAAGAGATAATGGACTGGATGCGCGATTACATCGCCGCGCATTTGAAAGTGGACCGCAATCGGGTCGAGGTGGACATGCAGTTCGAGGACTACGGCATCGACTCGCGGACGTCCATGGAAATGATCGGCGAGCTGTCGGAGCAAATCGGCCGGGATCTGGATCCGGGCGTCTTCTACGATTACTCGACTATCGAATCGCTTGCGACGCGCGTCGTAGAACTGGCACAGGAGTCGATGTCATGCTGAAAACGAAACAGGGTGGGTTGATCGTCGATTCCGAGGACGAGTTCCGCAGGCTGATGCAGCGCCCGGCCTATGCTTGGCCTACGATCCTGCTGACCATCGCCATCGTCGTGGTGTCGGTTGCTGCGACGGTGCTGGCGCTGCGCGGAACGATTCCCATGTGGTTGGCCGTGACGCTGAATACGGCATGTTCCTACGCCGCGTACTCGGTACTGCATGAGGCCTCGCACGGCCTCATCAGCACCAACCGTCTGCTCAACGACAACTTCGGCCGCATCGGCATGCTGATGGTGTCGATAACGCCGTTCTTCCGCGCGTACCGTTTTCTGCACATGACCCACCACCGTTTCACCAACGACCCGGTAAAGGACCCCGACTATTTCTGCGGTTCCGGCCCGGCATGGATGTTGCCGATCCGCTGGATGGTAATGGACACGGCCTATGTGAAGACCTATTTCCTGCCTGGGCACTACGACAGTCGACCGCGCGAGGAGAAGATCGAGTTCTGGCTGTCGATGCTGTTCGCTGTGGTGGTGATTACCGTGTTCGCGTTCCAGGGCTGGATTTGGGAATTGCTGATCTATTACTTCATCCCGACCCGCGTGGCGCTGTTCCTGCTGGCGATCACCTTCGATTTTCTGCCGCATTACCCACACGACACCCGTGCCGAGGACAACAAGTATCGCGCCACCGTGAACCGGGTGGGGATGGAGTGGTTGTTCAATACGCTGTTCATCGGCCACAACTACCATCTCTCGCATCACCTCTATCCGACCGCACCGTTCTACCGCTATCGGAAACTGTGGTTCGCGCGCAAAACCCTGCACGAATCGAACAATCCGGCGCTGGTCTCGGCGTTTGGCATCGCGCCCGTCGACGAATCCAAGACCGTCCTGTCCTGACCGCCCGAATACCGGAGACTCTGGCAATGTCCACTGCGCCCATCCATGTCGTGCCGATCCATGCAGCGCCCGATGCGCCTGCGACCGATACCGTCGTCGCCCGCGTGCATGCGATCTTCGATCGCCAGCGTGCTGCGTATTTCACCGCACCGTATCCTTCGCTGGAACAACGCAAGAAGAAGTTGACCGCGCTGCATGCGATGGTGCGCGACAACATCCCCGCGATCCAAGCCGCGATCAGCGCCGATTTCGGTCACCGCTCGCGCGATGAGACGCTGCTGACCGAGATCATGGGCACGCTGAAGTCGATCACCTACGCGCGCGGCAAGCTCCGCAGGTGGATGAAACCGCGCGGCAGGCCGGTCGATATCACCTTCAAGCCGGCCACGGCGCGGCTGATGCCGCAGCCGCTGGGGGTGGTTGGGGTCATGGCGCCCTGGAATTATCCGTTCGGACTGGTGCTCAAGCCCTTGATCTCCGCGATCGCTGCCGGCAATCGGGTGATGATCAAGCCCAGCGAAGTCACGCCGTCGATCGCTGCGCTCTTGCGCACGCTGTTGGCGAAGGTATTCGATGAAGACGAGGTTGCGGTGATCGAAGGCGACGCGCGCGTGGCCGAGGTCTTCATCGATCTGCCGTTCGACCACCTGCTGTTCACCGGCAGCACGCAGGTCGGGAAGCTGGTGATGGCTGCGGCCGCGAAGCATTTGACCCCGCTTACGCTGGAGCTCGGCGGAAAATCGCCAGCCATCATCGATTCCAGGATCGACATGCGCCGTGCCGTGAAGTCGATCGTGACGGGAAAGTTGCTCAATTGCGGTCAGACCTGTACGGCTCCCGATTATGTACTGGTCCCCATGGCGCGGCTGGAGGATTTTGTCGCTACCTTCACTTCGACAGCGCGGGAGATGTATCCGCAGATCGGCCGCAACGACGACTACACCAGCGTCGTGAACGACCGGCACCATCAGCGCCTGAAGCACTATCTCGACGATGCTGCGGCCAAGGGTGCGCGGATCGTTCCGCTGTACGACGAGGCGCTGGTCGATGGTCACAAGCTGATGCCGACGCTGGTGGTCGAGCCGTCCGAGGAGACCGCGATCATGCGCGAGGAAATCTTCGGGCCGCTGCTGATCGTGCTCGGTTACGACACCCTCGGCGACGCCATCGCCTATATCAACCGTCGTCCGCGACCATTGGCGCTGTATGTGTTCACCGATGATCGCGCAGTCGAGGACGCGGTGATGGCCAATACCGTCTCCGGCGGCGTGACCGTCAACGATACCTTGCTGCATTACACCCAGGAATCGCTGCCGTTCGGCGGTGTCGGCCACAGCGGCTTCGGCGCTTATCACGGCGAGAAGGGCTTCGAGACCTTCAGTCACCTCAAGCCGATCTTCCGGCAATCGCGATTGAATG
>JANLSB010000167.1:0-2648 GCA_031362125.1 Lysobacterales bacterium
GGGAGTGTCGTAGCCTGGAGGCGCGCGGAGCGCGTATCGGGGATGACGAACTTGGAGTTCGTCCGAATGTTCCCGGCTGCAGCCGGAGGCCGCAATCCATGGAATGGAGTCCTGCGACTGATACGGCATCGAGGCGTCAGGCTGGGGTCGCGAAGACCGGGACCCCAACAATCTCGAAGAGTCGTGCAAGATTCGGTTGCGCTGCATTACTCCTACTTGGCTGGACCGATTTGCTGACGCAGTTTTCGCCGTGAGGCCCTGCGCCGGGCTAAGATTGGACGATTCCACGCCCTTGGAACGTCTCCATGCGCATCGCACTGCTCGCCCTCGCCCTGTCCGCCGCATCAATGCATGCGTCCGCTGCAGACGATCCCTGGCATACGAAGGCGCGTGAGATGCTGACGCATGCGATCTCGGTGCCGACGGTGATCGGTCGCGGTAAGGTGCCGGAGTTGGCGCAGTATCTCGCTGGTCAATACAAAGCAGCAGGCTGGGCGGAGGGCGATATCCACATCCTGCATTACGACGGCAATGACGACGATCACACGGCGGCATTGATCGTGCGCTGGCCGTCGGCGGGGAAAGCGAAGGCGAAGCCCATCATGCTGATGGCGCATATGGATGTGGTGGAAGCCAAGCGCGAGGACTGGTCGATCGATCCGTTTACCTTGACCGAGAAGGACGGGTACCTCTACGGCCGCGGCACCAGCGATATCAAGCAGGGTGTGGTCGCAGTGACGACCGCGCTGCTGCAGCTGAAAGCGCAGGGCTTCAAGCCGAAGCGCGACATCATCGTGTTCTTCACCGGCGACGAGGAAACCGGCGGCAACGGCGCGCTGCTCGGAGCGACCGAGTGGAAGAACCTGCTTGAGGTGGAATACGGGCTCAATGCCGACGGCGGCGGCGGCGGTTTCGAGCCCGACGGGCATCCGATCGGCTTCACTTTCCAGACTGCCGAAAAAACCTACGCCGATTATGCGTTCACCGCACGTAATCCCGGCGGCCACAGTTCGAAGCCGCGGTCGGACAATGCGATCTATCAATTGTCCGATGCCCTGATCCGTCTCGGCGAATATCGTTTCGAACCGAAATTGAACGACACCACCCGCGCCTATTTCGGCGAGCGCCAGAAGAGCGAATCAGGCGCACTGGGCGATGCGATGCGCGCGTGGCTGAATAATCCCGCCGACGGTACGGCAGCGGACGTCATCGAAGCGGATCTCGGCGAAGTCGGCCTCACCCGGACGCGCTGCGTCGCGACCATGCTCACCGGCGGGCACGCGCCCAATGCGCTGCCGCAGCTGGCGCGCGCGACCGTCAACTGCCGCATCCTGCCGGGCGTGTCACCCGACGCGATCCGCGACGAGCTGCAGACCATCGCGGGCGGAAAAGTTGAAGTGACGCGGCTCGACGATGCCGTGTCATCGCTGGATTCACCGCTGCATCCGGATATCCTGAAAGCCTACACCGACAGCGTGCGTACGATGTTTCCGAACGCGCCGGTGATGCCCGAGATGAGCACCGGCGCCAGCGATGCGCGCCCATTCCGCGAACACGGCATCCCGATCTACGGCGTCGACGGCTCATGGGGCGTGGTACCCGACGACATGCGTGCGCACGGCCGCGACGAGCGCCTGCCGGTGAAGGCGCTGGGCGACGATGTCGATCACTGGGTGCGGATGTTGAAGATTCTGGCCGGACCGCAGGGCTGAAACCAGCATTCGTGGTGAACAAGTGGCGGTCTTTCCCGCCGGCTTGCGACTTATGGAAACAAGGGCGCAAAACCCGCAGGGGACGCGTCTCTTGTCATCGATCCGATGAACGGATCGGCGCGGTCAACCGCGCATTCCACTCCCAGTCGTGAGGACACCGTCATGAAGATCCAAACCCGTACCCCGTCGGTTGCGCTGCTGATGCTCAGCCTGATGATTGCCCCGCTGGTCAGCGCCGAAGATGTCAGCGTTCAGACCAATACGGGAGGCATCCCCGTACCGATCGGCCCAGCGGATGCCGAATTCATCGCAAAAACCATCAGCATCGCCGGGCCGCGTACGCTGGTCATCCACTACTTCGCCGAATGTCAGGTCCAGCGCGGACATGTCGAATACGACATCGTCGTGAACAAAGGCATCGTGGCCGCGACCGCGCGGCAGACATCACCGACGAACGACACGCTGAGCGCGCTGTGTTCCAACGATGGCGCCACGCCAGAAAGCAATCTGCGGGCGTCGAGCGTCGGCACCGTGGTCGCCTGCACCGTCTCCTCCCCGGCCGACTACACGGTGCGGGTGCGCGGCCACGTCGAAGGTCCGGGCGCGGTCGGCCCGGGCATCGTCGACGATCAGTCGCTGGTCATCGAAGAACGCGGGTTCTCGAATGGCGTGACCCCGTGCGTCAACGAGCCGCCGGGCGATCTCCAACCGGCTCGTTAAAGCCCGTCCATGATCTTTTGCGAGTGCGATTGCGTCTGTCTGGATGGATGGCAAGGTACGCAACGCCGCATGCCGCCCAAACAGTCGCAATCGCACTCGCAAAAAAATCATGAACGTGATTACCGCTATGACCGTTTGTAGAACTGCTTCATCATGTTGCGCATCTGTGCGATTGTCGGATCGCGACCGAACGACATCTGCAGCAGACGCTCGGCG
>JANLSB010000229.1:0-2377 GCA_031362125.1 Lysobacterales bacterium
TGCATCTACGGGGTGGAGATGCGGGCGGATGCTGCCGGATCAAGCCACCGCTGGATCAAGCTCGATCGGATCAAGCTCGATCGGATCAAGCTCGATCGGATCAAGCTCGATCGGATCAAGCCCGATCGGATCAAGCCCGATCGGATCAAGCCCGATCGGATCAAGCCCGATCGGATCAGGCGGTTGCCGGCCGCGCCGACGCGAACACCGCCGGCGCCACATGGACGCGATTGCGGCCCGCGCGCTTGGCGGCGTAAAGCGCCTTGTCGGCTCGCTCTACCGCCGGCGGCGGCAGCGCCTCGTGTGCGAGCTGGGTGGCAACACCGATACTCACGGTCAGGCGCAGCGGCTGATTCTGGTGACGTACGTCGCACTGTTCGATCGCAATCCGGATCTGCTCGGCGATCGCCCGCGCCATCTCGGTCTGCCTGCCAGGAAGGATCACCAGAAACTCTTCGCCGCCGTAACGTCCGAAGATATCGTCTTCACTGAGTTCTGCGCCGATCGTTTTCGCGACCTCACGCAGGCAGTGATCGCCAGAGGCATGGCCGAAGTTGTCGTTGATCGCCTTGAACCGATCGATGTCGACGAACAGCACCGACAGCGGCAGCCCCTTGCGATGCGCATGCTGAAAGGTGCGGGCCAGCGTCTGGTCGAGACTGCGGCGATTGAGCGCGCCGGTCAACGCATCGATCTCAGCCGTATGGCGAAGATGCAGCGACGCGATGGCCTCGTCGGCCTGCAGCAGCGCAAGTCGCGCCAGTTCACGGACGATGGTCAGTTCTTCGGGATGGAACACGGTGGCGCCGCTGCGTTCCAGCACGATCAGGCCCCAGGCCGGCGCGCGCACGGGCAATGCGATCAGGGCTTCGATCGCCACCGGCGTTTGCTCGCCGGTCTTGGTCACCGGGCGCGGTAGTTCGGTATTTCCGGCAAGCTGCTTGCGCAGCGTCTGCAGGCGCGCACCGACGTTCGCCGCGACGTCGTCGAGATACGCCGCCGGCTGCACCACCAGCGTGTCGCGCCCGTGATAGCCGCGGGCAACCGCGACCGCAGTGGTGGTCGGTACGATCCGGCGCAGATGCTCGAGCAGATGACGGAACACGATCGGCTGGATGTCGTCCTCGGCGACCCCGCGCAACGAAGTCTGCAACACGGTCATCAATTCAGAACGCACCGCCTCGCGGTACATGCGGCGCTCGGAGTCGGCGCGCGCGCGCTGCTCGCGGTCGCGCTGTTCGCGGTACTTGCTGATCCGGCTGATCAGACCGACCGCGATCATCGACGCGCACAGCACGATCGCCGCCTGATAACCGTAGGTCGCCCAGAGCGTGCCGGCGATGACACCACGCGACGCCAGCTCCCAAGCGAGGATCGATACGACGATCACCAGCACCGAACACAGCACTGCGCCGGACAGCGGCACGCGCCGACGCCACGCATCGGCCAGCACGTACGCCGCCATGGCGCAGCCTGCGAACCATGCGACGGGCATGAACCAGGCAGTCAGTGGATCCAGCCTTTCCCGCCACGCCAGGATCAGACCTGCGGCCAAGAGCAGTGCCATGCAGATGCTGTCGACAGTCTTGGCCAGCCTGGGCCGAGACTGTCGGACATCGGTGTAGCGCAGGAGGATGCGGAAAGCGACCACCTCGAACAGCAGCGCCATCGCATGCAGACCGGCACCGCCCAGCGGCTTCAACAGGCCGAAACGGTCGAGCAGATAGATATGGCCGTTCAAGAAGGCGAGCAGCACCACGCCACCGATGCAGAAAGCGAAGAACGACAGGAAGCTGACATCTCGCGAAGCGAAGAATAACGCCAGCGTCATCAGCGCCAGCGTCATCAGGCTGGCATAGGCCAGACTGGCGAAGATGGTCGCTTCCTGGACATAGCGGTTAGCCAATTCTTCGGAAATCACTTCCGGCTGCAGTGTGGCCATGCGCATCGCGCTGGCGGTCATCTCCACCCGGATCTCGCCTTCCCAGCTGTTGGGCAGACGGAAGACGTAGCCGACCGGCATCGGGCCGTCAGATGTGTCCGGGTCCAGGAAACTGCGCGTCTCGCTGTGCCAGGCATCGGCCACGCGCAGCCTCAGCGCCTCGACCGGCCCGCGACGGATCCAGATCACCCAGTGCGGCGACTCGTTGGTGTGCGGCGGCAGCACGAACTGCAGCTCTGCGCGGGCGGAGCGGGCGTCATCGGAGACGCCCAGACGCAGGGCCCTTCGATCGCGACTCAGCGCTGGCAGCCGGCCTTCGGCATCGGGCAGCGGCACCAGGCGGACCTCCAGAGGCTCTTCCCTCGGCGGTTCGGCATGGCTCGGGGTGAGCGCATACAGGCCGAGCAGCAACACCAGCGCTATACCGACGGCGCG
>JANLSB010000230.1:0-1795 GCA_031362125.1 Lysobacterales bacterium
TCGGCAGGCGTTGGCCGCGGCGATGGCGCTGCGTCGTCGCCTGCTGTTGATCACCGGCGGCCCGGGCACCGGCAAGACCACCACGGTCGCACGGCTGCTCGTCATGCAGGTGGCGGCCGCGCATGCGCGCGGTCTCGCCCCACCGCGGATCGCGCTGGCGGCGCCGACCGGCCGCGCGGCCGCGCGATTGGGCGAGGCGATCGACGGCGTGCTGCGCACCGATCTTGCTGCCGGCCGCCTGGACATCGCAAACGCCGAGCCGATTCCACGTCAGGCGCGAACGCTGCATCGCCTGCTCGGCTGGCAGCCGGGGCGCGTCGCGTTCCGGCACGATGCGGATCATCCGCTGCCGTTCGATGTCGTCGTCGTCGACGAAGCATCGATGGTCGATCTGCCGCTGATGGCGAAACTGGTCGCGGCGGTGCCTCCCGAGGCGACGCTGGTGCTGTTGGGCGACCCGGATCAATTGCCTGCGGTCGAAGCCGGCGACGTGCTCGGCGGTCTGTGCGCCGCCTGCGGCGATGGGCTGGCGCTGCCGACGGCGGATGCGGATGCCGCAGGTGCCCTGCTCGGCGCGCGCGTATCGTCGACCGATGTTGTTGCGCCGCTGATTGGCTCGCGTGTGCATCTGCTGCGCGGCTGGCGACAGGCCGACGCGATGGTGTTGCAGGATCTGGCACTGGCGATCCAGCGCGACGACCGCGATGCGGTGCTCGAGCGTCTGCGTGGCGACGATCCCGCCTTGATCTGGCGACATGGCGACGTCGCCGCGCTTGCGGAAACGATGCGGCGCGACGCATTGCCTGCATTCGAAACCGTGCGCGATGCCGACGATCCGCAGCAGGCGCTTCAACGCGGATCGCGGTTGCGCGTGCTGACGGCGCTGCGTCGCGGTCCGTTCGGCGCCGAGCACTGGAATGCGTGGTGCGCGGCCGAACTCGGCGAACGCACGCCGTACTTTCATGGACGACTGTTGATGATCGCCGCGAACAGCGAGCGTCATGGCCTCTACAACGGCGATGTCGGCGTGGCGTGGCGCGACGCGCACGGCGATGCGTCGGTGTGGTTCGAGACCGCGCAGGGTTTGCGCGCGTGGCGTCCGGCGCAGCTGCCCGCGCACGCATCGGCCTACGTCACCACCGTGCACAAGGCGCAGGGCTCGGAGTTCGAGCGCATCGTCCTGATCCTGCCCGATGCCGATGCGCGCGTGCTCTCGCGCGAACTGCTGTATACCGCGCTCACCCGCGCACGCCGCAGCGCGATGTTGTGGGCGACGCCGGCCACGTTGGATCGCGCGCTCGAACGCCGGACCTGGCGCGACTCCGGGCTGGAAGCGCGGCTGCGGGCGCTACGCCCTGCATCCACAGGACGATCCTTTACGTAGGTAAAGCGGTAGGCGTTCGCCTGCCGCGCTACCATCCCCGATTCCAGATCCCCCGACCGAGACCTACCGCCATGTGCTCCGCCGACCGCCACGACGCGCCTCAAGACGCAGCGACCCATACCCACGACGCGCAGCCGGCCGGCGACCAGCGCCATGGCGTCACCCGCAGTCAGGCGGAGGATGCGGTCCGCGTCCTGCTGCGGTGGGCTGGCGACGACCCGACCCGCGAAGGTCTGCTCGACACGCCCAAGCGCGTCGCCAAAGCCTATGGCGACTGGTTCAGCGGCTACGCCATGGACCCCGAAGACTATCTCAAACGCACGTTCGAGGAAGTCGCCGGTTACGACGAAATGGTCGTGCTGCGCGATATCGAATTCGAAAGCCACTGCGAACACCACATGGCGCCGATCA
>JANLSB010000252.1:0-2265 GCA_031362125.1 Lysobacterales bacterium
CGACAGTCGGGGCTGAAGCCCCTCCCACATGTTCAAACTTCACTTGACCGGATCAATATTCTTGCTATCGCCATGTGTGAGCGACGGGAGTCGCGACGGACCATGGATAAATTTCCGCACCCTGTCGCGACTCCCGTCGCACCCACAGTAAAAGCGGCGATTGTTGTCAGAACGCGTAGCGGAGGTTCAACCAGGCCGTGCGCGCCGGCAGCAGGTAGTACTGCGCGTCGCCCAGTTCGCTTTCCGCCACCGGGTCGCGGCGGTCGGTCAGATTGGTGGCGTCGAGGCTCACGTCCCAGAATTTGAAGCGATAGCCGATACCGGCGTCGACCGTGGTCTAGCCTTCGACCGGCGCGGTGTTGCGTTTGTTGAGGAAGCGGCCGCCGACGTAAGCGCCGGTCACGTAAGCGTGCAATCCGTCGACCGGCGCATAGGTCACGCCTAGGCTGGCCAGATGCTGCGGCGACATCTCCAGGAACTTGTCGCGGAGCTGGGTCGGCGTGGAGCCGAACAGTTGCACGTAATCGCCGAAGCGCGCGTCGTGCCACGCGTAGGTGCCGGAGACTTCGATGTCCTGCATCGGGCGCCAGTCGACTTCGAGTTCAGCACCGTCGAAGCGTTCCGCGCCGGCATTGATGAGCCCCTGCGACCCATTGATGTCCTGGGTCACGACCAGATTCTCGAAATCCATGCGGAACACCGACAGTTCCCAGTCGAGCTGGCCATCGAACATGCCGCCGCGCAGACCGAGTTCCAGAGTGGTCGCGGTCTCCGGCTTGAGGATCCCGGGCTCGGCTTCGGGGCCGAAATCGACCACGGCGGGCTTGAAGGTGCGGCGATAGCCGCCGAATGCGGTGAGATAGTCTTCGCCGGTGCCCCACAGGCGGTAGCTCGTCCCCAACGCACCGGACCAACGGCTCTCGTTGCGCGTTTCGCGCGTGCTCGGGCCGGTGGCCGGGGTTTCGTAGGTGCGGCGGGTTTCGCGGGTGTCGTTGTAGCGGATACCGGCTTCCACGCGCCACGCGTCGGTCGGCTTCAGCAGCAGGTCGGCGTAGACGCCGGTGAAGCCGCGCAGATCGCCCAACCAGGTACGCTCATCGACTGCGCGGCTGCGCGACGACGGCGGATTATCGCCACCGCCACGCACGGCGTACTCGAAGTTCTCGCTGCGCTGGTGACCGTCGCCGTAGAGATAGTCGCCGCCCCAGACCAGCGTCGCCTTCTCCGAAAACTCGGAGGTCAAGTGCGTATCGAAATAGAGATCGTCGGTGTCGCGATGCTGACGGTAGCCATCGGCATTGATGGTCACGCCGTCGGTGGCGAAACCGCCGCGCAGGAAACCGCGGGTGATGTCGGCACGGGCACGGGTCGCCGCTACGCGGGTATCCCAACGGCCGAGCGCAGTGTCGCGGGAATAGCCCAGTGACAGCTGGCTGCGGGTTTCGTCGATGCGCGCGTCGGCCGGATTGTGGTTGGCGTCCCGAGGTACCCGGCTGGTCAGCACGCGACCTTCGCGCACCACCGGGCTGCCCGGCGATTGGCGCAGCTTGGAGACTTCCAGATCGGCGGTGAAATCGCCACCGAACAGATCCGCGGCCGTGCGATACAGCAGGTGACTGCGGCCCCAATCGGCGCGGTCGGCGATCAGGTCCTGGCGCTCTGCGTCCAGAATGAGCGACTGGCGCAGGGCGCCTTCGCTCGAGATCGGCAGGTGCAGCGCGAAGCGGGTGCCGCTGCGGGTGCCGGCCCCGACTTGGAGCTCGCGCGGACCTTCACCCGCCGCGTAGTGGATCACGTTGATCACGCCGACGAAGCTGGTCGCGCCGTAGCTGACCGGCGCGGCGCCCTTGAGCACTTCGATACGCTCGACGCCCGCCAGGCTGAGCGTGGACAGCGCCGGCACGAATGCACCGCCGACCGGCACGCCATCGACCAGCAGCAAAAAAGCGTCGAACTCGCGCAGGCCGCGCAGGGCGGGCACCGAGGAAGCCGGGCCACCGTCGCCGCCCGGCGCGATATCGACGCCCGACACCAGCGACAGCGCACTGCGCAGATCGCTCGCGCCGCGCGCGCGCAGATCGTCGGCATCGACCACACTGACCGACGCGGTGCCGTCGCGGAGCGGGATGGGAATCTTCGAACTGGTCACCTGCACTTCATCGAGCACTTGCGGCTCGGCGGCTTGGACGGACAACGGAGCGGACAATACAAGCAGAATCGCAAGCGACAGGGGACGCGTCATGGTTCGGGGACTCTTGATCATGG
>JANLSB010000027.1:0-3833 GCA_031362125.1 Lysobacterales bacterium
AGGAGCGGCGGAAGCCGCGACAGTGGGCCAGAGAGCTTTCAGCCAAAGCGGGTACAGGCTATTCATTGGGACCACCCGTGGCGACGGGTTCGGATTTGCCGATACGGCTATCCCTGCTTGGTGCGGCGTATCATTCCACCATGACCTTTCCCTACACCCGCCTCCGCCGCATGCGCCGCAGCGAGTTCTCGCGTCGATTGATGCGCGAACACGTCCTCACCGCCGACGATCTCATCTATCCGGTGTTCGTCCACGAACTGCCCGGTCGCACGCCGATCGCCTCGATGCCCGGCATCGAGCGGCTGTCGATCGATGAGCTGTTGAAGGTCGCCGAAGACGCCAGCGAACTGCGCGTGCCGGCGCTGGCGCTGTTCGCGGTGACCGCGCCGGAAGCCAAGTCGCTCGATGGCGTGGCCGCATGGGACGACGACGGCCTGATGCAGCGTGCGGTGCGTGCGCTCAAGCAGCGCTTTCCGGACCTCGGAGTGATCACCGATGTCGCGCTGGATCCCTACACATCGCACGGACAGGACGGCCTCATCGACGACAGCGGTTACGTGGTCAACGACGAGACTGTCGAGGCGCTGGTGCAGCAGGCGCTGTCGCACGCGCGCGCCGGCGCCGACGTGGTCGCGCCCAGCGACATGATGGACGGCCGCATCGGTGCGATCCGCGAAGCGCTGGAAGTCGGCGGCCACATCCACACCCGCATCCTGTCCTACGCCGCGAAATACGCCAGCAGTTATTACGGCCCGTTCCGCGACGCGGTGGGTTCGGCCGGCGCGCTCGGCAAGGGCAACAAATACAGCTATCAGATGGATCCGGCCAATTCCGACGAGGCCCTGCGCGAAGTCGCGCAGGATCTGGACGAGGGCGCGGACATGATCATGGTCAAGCCGGGCCTGCCCTATCTGGACATCGTGCGCCGGGTGAAGGACGAATTCGGCGCACCGACCTTCGTGTATCAGGTCAGCGGTGAATACGCGATGCTGAAAGCCGCCGCGCAGAACGGCTGGCTCGACGAACGCACCTGCGCACTGGAAGCCCTGCTCGCGTTCAAGCGCGCCGGTGCCGACGGCGTGCTGACCTATTTCGCATTGGATGCAGCGCGCTGGCTGCGGGACACACACTGAACGCGCCCATGACATCGACCTTTTCCGTCCGCCGCGCGCGCCCCGAGGATGCCGCAGAAATCGCGCGCCTGTCCGCACAGCTCGATCCGGACCTCGATCCGATCACGATTGCGCAGCGCCTCACCCGTCTGGTGGAGCGCCCGACGCACGCGTTCTTCGTGCTGGAAATGACCAATCGCATCGTCGGTTTCAGTGCGGCCGAACACCGCTCGCTGCTGCAATTCGGCGAACGCGTCGAGTTGGTCGCGATGGTGGTGGATGCCGAGCTTCGGCGCCAGGGCGGAGGCGGTGCGCTGGTGGCGGCCACTGAGGCATGGGCAGCACGGCGTGGCGTCGAAGACATGGTGGTACGCTCCAGCCTGTCTCGCGACGCGTCGCATCCGTTCTATCAACACCTCGGATACGCGCACCACAAAACCCAGCACGTCTACATACGGTCACTCACGTCATGAAACGCTATGCCGTCTTCGGACATCCAGTATTGCATTCGCTGTCGCCGAAGATCCATCAGTCGTTCGCGAAACAATCCGGCATCGCGATCGAATACACCGCGATCGAATGCGCGCCCGGCGATTTCGCCGGCACGCTGTCGTCGTTCGCGCGCAGCGGAGGCGAAGGCGGCAACGTCACCCTGCCGCACAAACAGCGCGCGGCCGAACTGTGCGCCCTGCTCAGCGCGCGGGCCAAGCGCGCCGGCGCGGTCAATACGCTGATCAAGCACGGCAACGGCTGGCTGGGCGACAACACCGACGGCGCCGGGCTGGTGCGCGATCTCACCGCACGCCACGGCCTGGATCTGCGCGGGCGTCGCACGCTGATGCTCGGCGCCGGCGGCGCCGCGCGCGGGGTCGCACCGGCGCTGCTCGATGCCGGCATCGGCGATCTGTTCGTGGTCAACCGCGATGCGCAGAAAGCCGACGCACTGATCGATCTGCTCGGTGAACCCGACCGCGTGCATTCGCGCTATCTCGACGACATCAAGTCACTCGGCGAATTCGAGCTGATCATCAACGCCACCTCGGCCACGCGCCACGGCAGTCTGCCCGTGCTGCCGATGGCGCTGGTCGGTCCGCGCACTGCGACCGTCGATCTGAGTTATGGCGAAGCAGCGATTCCGTTCCTCGCCTGGGCCCGCGCCGCGCACGCGCACGACGCTATCGATGGTCTCGGCATGCTCGTGGAGCAGGCGGCGGAGAGCTTTTTCCTTTGGCATGGCGTTCGCCCCGATACCGACCCGGTGTTCGCGGAACTGCGGGCACGACAGGCGTCGTTGATCACGGCGGACTGAGGATGGGATCGATGGTGCAGTGGCTCACGTTGCTGGCGTATTCCCTGCCCGAACTCTTCGGTCTGGGAGTCGCGCTTGCGCTGCTGGCGACGAATGCCCGGTCTGGTCCTGCGCGCAGACTCGGCCTGATCGGCATCGGTGCGATGCTGATCGCAGCATTGCTCGGACTTGGGCTGAGCGTTTACCAGCAGATCATGATCGCGAACATGGCGACCGACCACGCATCGATCCAGCGCATGTTCTCGATCCTCAGCGCGATCCGCATCCTGCTGAATCTGGTCTCGATGGGCGGGTTGCTCGCGGTCGTCTGGGGGTTATGCAGGGCAACCAGAACGGTCGCGAACGCGGACGAAGGCCACTGAGGCCTCCGCGCTTTGCATGTTCGTCGTCAGTCCTTATTCCGAAACGTGGCCGACGTTGTTTCTCGCCATCGGCGAAGAACTGCTCGCCGTGTTCTCACCGATCGAGGTCGTCGTCGAACATATCGGCAGTACCTCTGTTCCAGGACTTGCGGCAAAACCCGTCATCGACGTGTTGCTTGGCGCGCACGCATTGACCGATATCGAATCGCGGATCGGCCCGCTCGGTGAACTCGGTTATGCATACGTTTCGAAATACGAGCGGGAAATTCCCATGCGCCGCTATTTCGTGAAATCGTCAGCGACATCGCTCCGCGTCCATGTGCATGGGGTCGAGACCGGCTCGCCGATATGGCGGGCGCATCTGGCGTTCCGGGACGCGCTTCGTACCGATGCTGATCTGTGCTCACGGTATCAATCGCTGAAGCTTCGGCTTGCGGAAGAATATGCCGACGACAAATCGGCCTATACGGCCGCGAAAGGGCCGTTTATTCAATCCGTGCTTGCGGCCGTTGTTCAAAAGCCGCCTGCGTAACGCGCAGGCCTGCTCAGTGACGTAGCCCGGGTGGGGCCGCAGGCCGCACCCGGGAATGCCCAATCCATGAAAATGTTCGGCAAGCCCTCCCGGGTACGCGCTGCGCGCGCACCCGGGCTACGAGTTTGTGGTGAAGTGGTTACTGCCGGTAAAGCAAATTCTTCATATTCACGCGCCGTGATACTGCTTCGCTCAACGAATTATTTCGATCATTGCGCGAAGCGACCTGAGACACCGCAATGTCGGGCCAGGGCCCGACCTACAACAACCCACTCCGTTTGATCGACAGATACTGCTCGACCAGCGCCGCAGGCAATTGTTCGCAGGTCACGTCGAGGACGGTGACGCGGTGGTTGCGCAGCAGTTCGTGGGCGGCAGCGCGCTGGGCGATATAGCGGGCGGCGGCGGCGGCGCGGACAGCGATGCGCGCGTCTTCGTGGCGAAGGTCGGGGGCTACGCGGCGAGCGCGTGCGCGAGGGCGGGCGACGAGCACCCGATGCGGGCGCTGCAGCAGGCGC
>JANLSB010000028.1:0-3213 GCA_031362125.1 Lysobacterales bacterium
GCGGAAGGACGCCGGGAACCAGCCGGGCGCCAGCGTCGCCGCCAGACTGTAGACGAATGCGGCGGTCACGCCGGTGCCGATCAAGGTCCACATATTGAGATGGCCGGTGCGCAGCGACGCGATGCCGCGCACGAAGAACGGCCAACCGGCCCACAGCACCACCGGCAGGCTCAGCACCAGCTCCAGCCAGGTGCGGGTCTGCACCGGCAGCAGCGCGAAGCGATGCCCGAACATCGCCAATGCGAGCACGACGATGGTCAACGGCAGCGTGAACCAGAACCGCCGCGAGAAATCGCGCAGCTCCGGGTTGTCGTCGTCGTCGAGCGACGGCTGCATCGGCTCCAGCGCCATGCCGCAGATGGGGCAGACACCGGGGGCGTCGCGGACGATCTCCGGATGCATGGGGCAGGTGTAGCGGGTGCCGCCGGGTGCGATTATTTCTGCGTGGTCGGCGTGCGCGACGACAGGCGCACCGGTGGCGGCCGTCGTCAGATACTTTGCGGGTTCAGCCAGAAACTTTTCGCGGCAGCGCGTCGAACAGAAGCGATAGCGTTCACCGGCATGATCGACCTGCAGCGGACCGTTGACGTGCATCCCGCAGACGGGATCCTGGTCGGGATCGCGAACGGCGTGCAGCGTCGGCGCAGGCGTGGGGGTGCGTTGGTCTGTGGTCGACATCGATCTACTCCTGGTCGAACGCCGGGATGATGCGATGCAGACAATGCTGCACGGTCTCAGCGCATGCGGTGGATGGACAGATGCCGTGGACCGCCGTCGCCCAACGGCGATCCACAGCATCCGATCAAGCGATCGGCCGTGTCTGTCGTCGTCGCCGCTGCTTGCCTCGGTCGCGTCCGCTCAAAACCACAGCCTGACCCCCACCACCACGCGCGTATCGCGCGTCGCCTCGCCTTCGTCGCGCGCGAAATCGGCAGTGCCGCCGAAGCTGCGCTCGTGAACCAGGCCGACGTAAGGCGCGAACTTGCGCGTGAATTCGTAGCGCAGGCGCAGACCGGTTTCGACTTTGCCCAGTCCCGAACCGATGCCGCGTGCGGCGTCGCTCTTGCCGTGCCATTCCGCTTCGATCACCGGCTGCAGGATCAGCCGATTGGTCAGCAGCAGTTCGTACTCCGCTTCGACCCGCGCCGCGGTTTGACCGGACGCACCGAGGTAGACGGTGGCCTCCACTTCGAATTTATACGGCGCCATGCCGATCACGCCAAGCGCAGCGAAATTCTGATCGCGGCCGGGCGCAATGTCGTGACGCACGCCGGCGACGAGATCCCACCAGCGCGCGACCGGTCTGCCGTACAGCACTTCGATATCGGCGCTTTCGGTACGACCACGCTTGCGTTCGCCTTCGCTGCGCAGCCAGAGCCTGTGCATATCGGTGCCGATCCAGCCCTGCGCTTCCCAGGCTTGGCCGGTGCCGGGATCCGCATCCCAGACTTCGAGTCGATCGAACAGCAGATACGAGAACACCCCGCCGCCATGGTCGTGGCCGTGCGCCGGCGGCTTCGCAGCCTCGCGGTCGGCATCGGTGATCGGCGGGATGGGCGTGCGCGGTTCCTGTGGCGCAGCGGATCCGTGCTGCGAATGGTCCATCGCGCTGTGATCCATTGCGTCGTGATCCATTGCGTCATGATCCAGCTCGGCAGAGTTCACCGTGCCGTGATCCATTGCGCTGTGATCCATCGCACTGTGGTCCATCGTCGAGTGATCTTCGCTGTCTTTTTCGACCGGCTTCGGTTCGGCGGTGTGGCTGTCGTGTTCATGCGCCTGCGCGAGCGCCGTGCCGGAGGCGAGGACGAACGAAAACGACACCGCAATCACCATGCTGCGGAGGTGAAGCGACATGGCGTTCATGCCTCCACCCGCACTTCGCGCATCATGCCCGCTTCCATGTGGTAGAGCAGATGGCAGTGATAGGCCCAGTGGCCCAGCGCATCGGCGCGCACGCGATACGAGCGCTTGGTCCCCGGCGGCATGTCGACGGTGTGTTTGCGCACCATGAACTCGCCTTTGTCGTTTTCCAGATCGCTCCACATTCCGTGCAGATGGATCGGGTGGGTCATCATGGTGTCGTTGACCAGCACGATCCGCAGGCGCTCGCCGTAGTTCATGCGCAGCGGTTCGGCGCCGGCGAACGGCTGTCCGTCGAACGACCACGCGAAGCGCTCCATATGCCCGGTGAGGTGCAGCTCGATATCGCGGCCCGGGTCGCGACCGTCGGGGTCGTCGAACAGGCTGCGCAGCATCGAATAACTCAGCGATTTGCGGCCGTTGTCGCGCAGGCCGATGCCGGGATCGTCGAGTTTCGGCGTCGGCATCATGGTCTGCATGTCGACCAGCGGATTGCCGGCTTCGCTGGCGGGATGCGTCTGCATGCCATCGCCCTGCATGCCTGTCATCGACGCCATGTCGTGACCGCTGTGATCCATCGTTTTATCGCTGCTGCTGCCGTGATTCATTCGGGAATGATCCATACCGGAATGATCCATGCCGGAATGATCCATGCCGGAATGGTCCATGCCATCCATCCCGCCATGCCCCATGTCGGCCATGCTCAGGATCGGCCGCGGATCCACCGGCGGCACCGGCGCACGCAGGCCTTCGCGCACCGCAAGCGTGCCGCTGACGTAGCCGGTGCGGCCCATGTCCTGCGCGAAAATCGTGAATGCATCTCCTCCGTTCGGGGTCACGATCACGTCGAAGGTTTCCGCTGCGGCGATGCGGAACTCCTCGATCGTCACCGGATGTACGTGCTGCCCGTCCACCGCGACCACGGTCATCGTCAGCCCCGGGATGCGCACATCGAAGTGGGTCATCGCCGAACCGTTGATGAAACGAAGCCGCACTTTTTCGCCGCGGGTGAACAGCCCGGTCCAGTTGCCCAGCGAGGTGATGCCGTTGATCAGATAGGTGTAGGTGTGCGCGTTGACGTCGGACAGATCGGTCGGCGTCATCCGCATCTCGCCCCACATCTTCCGGTCTTCGATGGTCGCGCCGAGGCCGTCGCGTTTCGCATCGCGCAGGAAATCGCCGACGGTGCGCTTCCCGTAATTGTCGTGGCCGGGCATTTTTTTCAGCCGCGCGTACAGATCGGTCGGCGCCAGATCGGTCCAGTCGCTGAGCAGCACCACATGATCGCGCTGATAGTCGAAGGGTTCGGGTTCGGCGGCATCGATGATGAGCGCGCCGTACAGGCCGGCC
>JANLSB010000300.1:0-4105 GCA_031362125.1 Lysobacterales bacterium
CGCGCCCAGCTCCTTGCCGATGGTTTCCGAATACAGGCCCCAGCCTTCGATGTAGGCGGTTTCGCCGCCGAAGCGACGGAAATTCGGCAGCCCGGTCAGCTCCTGCTGCAGCGCGAGCTGGAAATGATGGCCGGGTTTGGCTTCATGCAGGAACAGGTCCTCGCTGTCCCAGGTCTTGCGGCTGGGCAGGTCGTAGGTATTGACGTAGAAGATGCCGGGGCGCGAGCCGTCTTCGCTCGGCGGCTGATACGAGCCGCCAGCGGCCGACTGGGCGCGGAACGCTTCGACCGGCCTGATCTCGAAGCCAGCCTTGGGCTTGAGGTTGAACATGCGGTTCAGTCCGGGCTCCAGCTGCGCATCGATGCTGCGGTAGTGGGTGAGCAGGGCTTCTTCGGACTCGAATTCGAACTTCTTGTCGGTATTGACGTATTTGAAGAAATCCTGGAGCGAGCCCTTGAAGCCGACGTCCTGCATCACCTTGCGGATTTCGCCGTGGATGCGCGCGACTTCATCCAGACCGGTCTGATGCACTTCGGCGGGACTGCGTCGAATCGACATGCTCTGGTAGGCATTGTAGGCATACCACGCTTGGCCGTTCGGCAGATTGCCCATGCCGGCGGTGTCGCGGCAGGCCGGGAGATATTCCTTCGCGATGAAGTCGCGCATTCGCCGGAAGGCCGGCATCACTTCCTGCTCGATCATCGTCTTGTACTCGGCGGTGATCCGGGCCTTGTCGGCTTCCGGGAACGTCGCCGGCATGTTCTTGATCGGACCCCAGAACAAGGTCTTATCGGCCTGGTCCGCGATCAATGCATCGAACTGCGGCAGCACCTTCTGCATCAGCACCTTCGGCTGCACTACGCCCTGGCGCATGCCTTCGCGCATGTTGACGATGGCCTGATCCATGATCGGCGCCAGTTTGGCGCCGCGTGCGCGCCAATTGTCGTAATCCTTCACGGTCTTGAACGGCTGCGCGTTGGTGCCGGAGCCCAATTGCGCCGCGAAGCCCGCGAGATTGTTGAACTGATTCATGGGCATGAGATACCCGGGAAATTGCTCGCCTTCCTGCGTGTCCTTCGCGCCTTTGACGAAAATGTCGTAGCTCAGTCGAGCCTGACCATCGAGACCATCGGGACCGATAGCTTCGATTTTCTTCAGCCAGCGCACATTGAATTCATGGTTCTCGCGACGCGACGCTTCGGTGAGGAAATTGGGAAGCTGATCGTTGTAGCGGGGGTCGCCTTGGAACGTGGCCTGGATCGGGTTCAGTTTCAGCGTCTCTTCCCAGTATTCCTCGTACAGCCGGTTCAGGATCTGCGCTTTCGATTCGACTGTCGCGGACTGCGCTTGTGTCGCCGCAAATGCAGGCAGGCTGAAACAACTGCTGCCGGCAAGCGTGGCTGCGACGGCGAGCGCGAGCAGGGCGGGGCCGCGGCGAGTGGTTCGGGTGATCATGATGGTCTCCATCTGGCGAGGGGTATTGCTTTACCCGCAAGCCTCGCCTGAAACGCGGGTTCCGGCATCGGCCAAAGGTCATTGCTTGCTTGTCGCCGGTGATGTGTCGGATACGCGGGTACACCGACACATCGATCAATTGCCCCAGCAGGAATGCGATCACCGAACCGGCGATCGTCCACCTGCCAGAGCGCGAAGGTCTTTATGCCGATGAACTCGCTCAGCGCTGCGTCGACGCGGGAAACGCGGCCAAGCCGATCAACAGACGGGTGGCGCGGTCTTCCAGGTCTTCCAGCGAGCAGTTGTCTATCGTGCGCCGCTCTCCGTTGCCGTGTCGGCGTTCGCAGATGGGGTCGCCGCCGCGTGCGGCGCGGAGAACGGAATCGAATCCGGCGCTACGGCGCCGCCGCTGATGATGAAGCTCATCGCCTGATCCACGGTCCAGTCGGTCGGCGTCATTTTCTCGACCGGTACGATTTCGAGATAGCCGGAAGTTGGATTCGGCGTGGTCGGGACGTAGACCGCTGCGAGTTCGCGGCCGGTGCCCTGTTCGCGCATGACCCGGGTGACGAAGCCGAGCGTCTTCATTTCATTGTGCGGAAAATCGATCAGCACCACGCGTTGGGTGCCGTCGGGTTTGGTCTGCAGAATGTCGAGTAGTTTGCGCGAGCTTCCGTAGATGGTGTTGGCCAGTGGGATGCGCCTGATCAGCGATTCGAACCAGCCCAGCATGCGTTGTCCAAGCATGCGCCGGGTCAACCAGCCTGCGATGAGGATCACACCCAAAGTCGCAACCAGCCCGATCGCTGTCTTCACCCAGGCTTGTGCCATCCAGCTCAATGCGTCGGGCGCCGCTATTGCAAGGTTCTGCAGGATCGGATCGATCAGCGGCCGACTGAGATCCGACAACATCACGAAGACGAACTTGACCACCACCCATGTGAGCCAGATCGGAAGCAGTGTGAGCAGACCTGTGATGAACAGGCCTTGCAGGCGGCGGCCGAGCGAATGCGGAGTCGACATCCTGCAATTGTACGGGTCATGCCGCGGCGCGGCCTACAACTCCCGCACCAATCTGAAACCGACGTCGTCGTAGCCGCGCTGGGGCTCGAGCGGCCGCCCACCACCGGTACCGCGCCAGCTTCGGCCCGCTGTCATGCGTCGCGCGCAGCTGCCGCCGGCGCAGTCGTTCAGCCATTCGGCGACGGCTTTGCCATTGTTGATCCTCGACGCGGCCTGCGCTTCGGATGCCGTCGGCAACCGATATCGCTGTTTGCCGCGCTGGCTGTGCCAACGCGCATAGGCCTGGGCGTCCTCCCATGAGACGCAGACTACGGCCGCGTTTTCAGGCTGTTGGAAGCCCGGCGCTTCCCAGGTGCGCGGCGCGAGCACGCGCAGCAGCGATGCGCGTTCCCGGCAGAGTGCCGGCTGGCGTTGGGTGGCTTTGGCGAATGCGGCGTATTCGTCTCGACTCACCGTGGCACGCGAGACAGCCACCACCTTGCCGCTGGCCTCGACGAGGGTCATATCACCGACACTGTCGGCGAGGCGATCGCCAGGCTGTGCGATCTTTTTCGCACGCGTTTGAAGCATTGCGACCTGTGCGCGGTCCATGTCCAGCATCTTGGCAACGCTGACCACCCGCTGCGCAGCGGCGCGGTCGAATTTCACCTGGGCCTGATCCATCCGCACGGAAAGGACAGTGTTCAGGCGCTTGTTCAACAGCAAGATGGCCGCACCGCCGCGTGCCCGGTCCTGTTCGGCCAGCCGCTGAATGCGGCTGACCAGATCGCGCACCGCCGTATCTTCACCCTTGCGCAGCCGCTGCTCGGTCTCGTCGCCGAGCGCGGTCAGCAGCCTGCCGCTGATCGTGGGCAGTCCGTCATGGCTCGCGTCCGTGCGCCATGCGGTCATCACGCTGTCGTAGGCGTTGTCCCCTGGTGGCGAAATCAGCCGACGCTGTTGCAGCTGTTGCTGCGCAGCGGCGACAAAGCGTTGTGCGGCCGATTCCGGCGCTGCGCGCAACATCGAGTTGGTGGGGTCGGGTTCGGGTGCGCCGCGCGTCGGATCCAGGCCCGTGGTGGCCAGTGCGGGATCGCTTTCGTCCTCCAAAGCGCCGTTGATCGTGGCGATTCTGCGTTCGACGCTGTGTTGATCGAGCTGCCACATCACGGCGAGGGCACCGATGCTGACCGTTGCGATCAGGGTCACAGCGGCCAACTGTTTCGGTCCGAACCGTCCGATCATCCGTGCATATGCGGCGCGTAGCGGCTGGCGTTTCGCATGCGGTACCCGGCGCATCGCACCGAGCATGTCCTCGGCGTCGGTGAAGCGTTCGATCGGCGTCTTGGCGAGGGCGCGGTCGAAAAAACGCTGCCATTGGCCAAGATGTGGCGGCAGCCGCGGGATCGGATCCTGGACATGTTTCAACGCCATCGACAGTCCGTCTTGGGCCATGTACGGCAGCCTGCCCACCAGCATTTCCCAGGCCAGTACGCCGAGGCTGTAGAGGTCGGCGCGCAGATCGACCTCGGCACCGCGCGCCTGCTCGGGAGCCATATAGGCGGTGCTGCCGACCGCTACGCCTGCAGTGGTCATGCGCGACCCGTAGCCCCGGCGGAGGGCGATACCGAAATCGGTCAACATCGGG
>JANLSB010000302.1:0-1866 GCA_031362125.1 Lysobacterales bacterium
GCACGATCCGGAGTCGTTCTGCGGGCAAGGACACGGAGGCGGAGGACATGACGGCAATGTTAAACTGTCGCGCGGTCCAGCACCGCATCGCTCTTTTCCCCTGCCCTTGTTCGCCCACTTGTTTACGCGCCCGCCAGGGCCGCGCCCGGAGCCGTTCGCGATGCATCAGCCTGCTGTCAACGTCATGATCAAAGCGGCTCGCGCCGGCGGCAACATTCTGCTGCGGCACTTGTCCCGGCTGGATGCGATCAACGTGATCGAGAAGGACCGTATGGATTACGCCAGCGAAATCGATGGTCTGGCCGAAACGGAGATCGTCAAGGAGCTTCGCCGCGCACATCCGGACTACGCCGTGCTGGGTGAGGAGGGCGGGCAGCGCAAAGGCAATCGTGGCCCGAGCCGCTTCACCTGGGTGATCGACCCGCTCGATGGCACCAGCAATTACCTCCGTGGCATTCCGCACTGGTGCGTCTCCATCGCGCTGTGCGAAGCGGCAGAACCGGTGCATGCGGTGGTGTTCGACCCGCTGCGCAACGAACTGTTCAGCGCCAGCCGCGGCAATGGCGCCCAGCTCAACGGCCACAAGATCCGGGTCGCCGAGCGCAAAGAGATGGACGGGGCGATGCTCGCTACCGGCTTCGCCCCGCGCGAACGCAAGCGCGCCGATGCCCAGCTGGATTGCATCAAATCGTTGCTCGTACATGCCGAAGATATCCGTCGCGGTGGTTCCGCCGCGCTCGACCTCGCCTATGTGGCGGCGGCCCGCTACGACGGCTATTTCGAGGCCGGCGTGATGGCATGGGACATCGCCGCAGGCGTGTTGCTGGTGCGCGAAGCCGGTGGTCGCATCTGCGATTTTCGCGGTGCTCCGACGGGCCCGATGCACATCGACACGGGCTCACGTCAGATCGTCGCCGCCAACGTCCGCATCATCGAACCGCTGCAGAAAACGCTGGTCAATACCGGTTACGCCAAGACCTTCGACTGATGTCGGTCAGCTAGAGCGGGCCAAAGGCGGGCCCTTACCCGCGGTTGCTGCCTTCTCGTTGAAGGTCGCAACGAGGCCAAGTCGCTTCCGACGACGTTCTAACGAAACGCCAGAATGGCGGACGGGGCCAGCCCTACAGCCCCGGTATACCGCCAGAACGAAAAAGGCCGCGCAATTGCGCGGCCTTTTTCGTGTAACAGATGTCGCGATCAGGGACGACGTGCGAGCGCCGCTTCATCGCGGGCCTTCGGCATCAGATCCTGTTTGTTCACACCCAACCAGAGCAGCAGAGGGCAGGCCACGAAGATCGAGGACAACGTGCCGATGATGATGCCCAGTATCTGCGATTCAGCCATACCGCGCAGCGAACCGCCGCCGTAGATGTAGAGCGCGAGTACGGTCAGGAGCGCCACGAACGAGGTGATCACTGTCCGCGACAGGGTCTGGTTGATAGACCGGTTCAGCACCTCGGCCGGGGTCGCACGCATACCGCGGAAGTTCTCGCGCACGCGATCGAAGACCACGATGGTGTCGTTGATCGAATAACCCATCACCGATAGAACACCCGCGAGTACCGTCAGATCGAACTCATGCCCCGACAACGCGAACCAGCCGGCGACCACCACCACGTCGTGCAGTGTGGTCACGATCGCCGCAACTGCGAATTTCCATTCGAAGCGGAAGGAGATGTACATCAGAAAGCCCAGCACCACGAACAGCACCGCATAGATGCCGTTCTCTGCCAACTCACGACCGACCTGCGCGCTGATTTCCGCGCTGCGCAGCTTCTTCGCCGTATTGCCGGGCTCGGACGCAATCACACGCACACTTTCGGCGATGCTGGCCGTCGGGTCATCGCCGGCTTTTTTGTTGGACTC
>JANLSB010000317.1:0-3421 GCA_031362125.1 Lysobacterales bacterium
TTCTCAGGGTGTCGGGACTCGATTCGTTGTTTTTCAGATTTCGAAAAAAAACAACGCAA
Organism: Lysobacterales bacterium; assembly: GCA_031362125.1. Classification (GTDB taxonomy): domain Bacteria; phylum Pseudomonadota; class Gammaproteobacteria; order Xanthomonadales; family Xanthomonadaceae; genus Lysobacter_I. The sequence continues at coordinate 60 of JANLSB010000317.1, forward strand.
GTCATCTCCAGTTCGCTGAAGTTGTTGTTCATTCGAACGATATCAACCACAGCGTCGGCGACATGCCGGCTGACTGCTTCCGCGCTGCTGGCGATCGCTTTTGCGTCGCCGCTGGCCTCCGTCGACAGAATCTCTTGCTTTTCGACCGCTTTCTTGACTGCGGCGTAGTGATCGGCGGCGGATTTGGCTTCGCTGTCGGCCTTGGCAGAAACTTGGCAGGCGGCGTTCTTTGCTTTGATCTCGTCGTCGCTGGCGCCACTGCCCTTATAGGCGTCCTTTCCGGTTTGACAAGCGCCGAGCGGGGGCAGTGCGGCCGCGTCGAACTTCGCCTTGTCGGCTGCCGCTTGCGTGGTTTGTACATCGCCCCTGGCTTTGCCAAGCGACTGGATCGATTCGCCGCTGACGCCAGAAGCCGCAGTCTTCGCAAGCGTCGTCAATGCGGTCGACTGGGTCCTCGCGGCGCCCGTCAGCTGCTCGACCGCCAGCACATGCACGATAGCACGCTGGTCGCGCGCGGCCTGCACGATGAATTCGTCCGCGCTGGTCGCTCCGCTGAGGAAACGCTCGCAGTTGCGGAACATCATTTCGCGCAGGATGTTGACCGTCTGCGTCTTGCCGATCGTCGCGGCGTTCTCGCTGATGGTCTGTTGGATCTCCGCGCCGATCTCTTGCTGGGTCTTGTCGCTGCCAAACAGTGCTTTGACCCCATATCCGGTCGCGATCGCGGTGAATACATCCGGCGGCGGTTCCGAACAGAAGCGCATGATCGGAACGGCTTCGGTCTGACCACTCGCCTGGTGAGCGGGAACGGAAATTATCGCGCGTTGTTTTGCATCGACGCTGAGAACATGGCCTCGGTCGTTCGGAACGGACTTGCCGCGATGGATCGAGTTCAATCGCGCACAGCCGACCGTCATCAGTACCGCTAGGCAGATCGTGATGCCGAGAGATCGGAGTAGGCGTGAATTCGTTTTCATGATGTTGTCCCTGATGGCACGCATAAACGTAATGAGGCAGTGTCCCCGATGAAGCCGACCGCTCGCAGGCGCAATGTAGGCGGCGGTCGGCATCGGTTCGGGATCGGCTGATGGATTTGCAGCAGACTATTCGGTCACGGAGGTACGATCTGTCCCAATGGCACGTTGAAATAGCGAGCCAATTCGCGCGCCACACGGAAACGCACCGCACGCCCCAATTCGGCGCGCTTGATCGTTGGGAGCGACACACGGAAGTTGCGGTGCCAGAAATCGTTGGCCAGATCCTGCTGACTCAACATCAGGGATTTGCGGAGGCGGCGAAGCATCAGGGCGTCGAGCACCACCCGCCCCTTGTTGAGTGGGTCCGGGTCGCGGTAAACCGGATTCGACGGCGGCGGATCCGAAGGCAGAGGCGCGGCCACGAGCAAGACCGGTACCGGCGCGAGTGGAGCTGCGGGTGACGGATCCGACGGCGGCGGATCGGAGGCCGGCGTACCGAACAAGAGAGTGGGTGATTCGACAGTGTCAGCTTCGTCGTTCAGAGCTAGGACAGCGGTAGATGCGATCTCATTCATCTGGTTTCCCCTGAGGGCAGGTGAGCCATCGGTCGATGGCGGTGGGCCTCGCAACCGGGTCGATTGCGAGGCCTGGAAACCTGCCAGAACGTGGATCGGAAAACCTTCCGAAAAGCTTACGGTTGCTATGTTATTGATTTTATTGGCATATAGATGAAGCAAGAAAAAGCCCCGCATGAGCGGGGTGTAATGACCCAGCGGTTTCTGCACAGGTCAGGCCGCTAAGGCATAAGCCTCAGCGGGTGTCTTCATGCCCAGCGCCTGATGTGGACGCCGGTGGTTGTAGAACTGGATCCAGTCGGCGACGACCCGGCTGGCGTGTTGCAGACTTTCGAACCGGTGCCGGTGCGCGCACTGCTCCTTGAACGTCTGAATCACACGCTCAACCATTCCGTTCTGCTGCGGACAGTGCGGCGTGATGAACTCCTGTCGCAGGCCGTAGCTGCGCACTAGACGCGTGTAGGCCCGGCTGGTGAACACCAGGCCGTTGTCCGAACGCAACAGGAAGGGCTTCGGCACAGGGGCCAAGCTGCCGAAGCGCGCGATCAGCGCCTGCTCCAGCGCCGCAGCAGCGGTCGTCGCCTTGCCGCTACGGGAAAGTTGCCAACCGAGCAATTCCCGCGTGTGGCAGTCGATCACCAGCGCAAGCACGAGCCAGCCGTCACGACCCGCCCACACCCGGCACAGGTCTGTCGACCAGCGTTCGTTCGCGGCCTGCGCAATCGAAGGCCGCGCCTGAATTCTGGGGCGATGCCCGATCGGTCGCTTGCGGACCTGCCAACCCTTGAGCTGGAAGATGCGTTGTACCGTGTTCTTGTTCATGCCCAGCAACCCCGCCACCGTGCGATACCCGAACGAAGGCTCGGCTTCGATCATGGTCTTGATGGGTTCAACCAGTTCCGGCTTCACCTTCGGTGGCGCCTTGGTTGGCTTGTAATACACCGTCCGCCGCGGCTGGTCGAACCAGCGGCACAACTGCACCATCGACACCCGAATCCCCTCCGCCAACAGTCCCTGCTGGATCGCGACCATCAGGTCTCGTCCTTGCCCAACAGGGACGCTAATTTTTTTCGGGCGCGAAGCTCCAGCATGGCTTCGCCATAGGCTTCCTGTAGATCCTTCAGCTGACGCTCGTACTGCTCACGCACGTCTTCGGGCTTGGCGCGCAAAGCGTTCTCCAGCCCCCGCTTGCCTTCATCGACCCAGCTTTCGATCTCCGACGGCGGCAGATCGAACTGCCGACTCGCTTCCGAAACGGTCGTCTTGCCTTGGATGATCTCCAGGACCAGTTGCGACTTCCGCCGCGCGGTCCAACGCTTGATCTCTTCTTCCATCACTGCACTCATCGGTGGCTCCTCTTTTCAAGGTTACACCTGAGCAGGTTTTCACTGGGTCAGTACAGGGGCTTAGTCTCGACAAGCGCTCTATGTGATACGGGTTCGCTGCCACGGTCTAAATGAAGTGAGCACCCCCAAGATCGAATGGCATGACTGTTTTTTCTGCGACGCCCTCTCATTCACAGTTCTAGCCGCTAAAGCGTACGAACCAAGAAGCGCTTTCTGAATTTGCACTTATCGAGGTGCGTCAGAAAGAAAAAAATTCGACGGGGAGAATCTCAGCAGGGTAGAAGCCACCAGATGTTGGAGGTCCATTTCCCACTTGAGGATCGCACAGCATGTAGCCGATCAACGTGCCGTCATTACGTTTAACTCTGACGACAATTCCAATCATGACCATCTCCCGAGCTTCGAGGTCGAAGTGATAGGTGACGAGCTTTGTGCCATCACCGTAGGGTTCAGTAATTTCTTGG
>JANLSB010000365.1:0-4097 GCA_031362125.1 Lysobacterales bacterium
GAATGGCAGCGCGACTACGAGTCCGGTCGCGGCAGCGCGCGACTGTCATGGGAACAGGCGAAGCAAGCAACACGCGCCGCATGGGACCGCGCTGAACGCGCGATGCCGGGCGACATCGATCGCGACGGCAAGTAAGCGCTGACCGCGTTGGGAGGAGGGACGGCGCATGCCGTTCCTCTTCCTCTTTCTCTGGCGGAGTCGGATACCGGCCGCTCCCGTGGTCCACAGCCCGCCCCTTGACGAATGTCGCCTGCGGCGGCCGGTACACGGCTCGACTTCGAGCGTCCAATCGCCAACTGGGCGACAATGGCGACCCTGCCCGCGACCCCTCAATGCAATGAAGACCCCCAAAGGACTGCAACCTTTGATCGACGAAGGCGTGATCGACGAAGTCCTGCGCCCGCTGAAAAGCGGCAAGGAAGCGTCGGTCTACGTGGTTCGCGTAGGCGAGGAGGTCCGCTGCGCGAAGGTCTACAAGGACATGGCGCAGCGCAGTTTCCAGGCGCGGGTGCAGTACCAGGAAGGCCGCAAAGTGCGCGGCAGCCGTCAGGCGCGGGCGATCGGCAAGGCTACCAAGTTCGGGCGCAAGGAGCAGGAGGAAGCCTGGAAGCACGCCGAAGTCGACGCGCTGTTCGCGCTGGCCGAGGCCGGCGTGCACGTGCCGCGCGCCTACGGCTACTTCCACGGGGTGCTGGTGATGGATCTGGTCACCGACGCCGACGGCCACAGCGCGCCGCGTCTGGGCGAAGTGGAGCTGACCGCCGACGAGGCCAATGCCTATCACGCGCGGCTGATCAGCGATGTCGTGCGCATGCTCTGCGTCGGCCTGATCCACGGCGATCTCTCGGAATACAACGTGCTGGCGACGCCCGACGGTCCGGTGATCATCGATTTCCCGCAGGTGGTCAGCGCCGCCGGCAACAATGAGGCGCGCAAGATGCTGCTGCGCGACGTGCACAATTTGCGCGATACGCTGAGCCGTTTCGCACCGGAGCTGGCGGCGACCCACTACGGCGAAGAGATGTGGGCGCTGTACGAAAAGGGCGAGCTGCGTCCCGATACCGCGCTTACCGGCCGCTTCAAGTTCGACACTCGCCGTGCCGATGTGCGTGCGGTCCAGCTCTCGATCGAAGACGCGCGTCAGGAAGCGATCATCCGCCAGCAGGGCCGCGAAGAAGCCGCCGAGCGGGATTGATCGCGTCTACCTGGCTTTCGCCATGCAGCGCTGATAGCGCTGGTTCACCCGCGTCGCGAACCATTCGGTGGTGAGCTTGCGGGTGATCTTCGGGCTGTGCAGGCGGATGCGCGGCAGCGTTGCGCGCGGCAGTGGTCTGCCGTTGCGTTTGTCGGCGAGTTCGAACATGCGGGTGTACAGATCGCTGTTTTCGAAGCTGTGGCGATGGGCGCTGGACAGCGCGCGATGGATCTCATCGGGCTTCATGACGAGTTTCCCGGTCAGCGTGATCACGGCTGTTTCCGTGGCGCCGATCTTGTCGCCGTCCTTGCCCTTTCGATATCGCACCAGGTCGCCGTCGAGATCCAACGGGATGCCGGTCACCGCCGCGACCGCATTCTGGAACGCGGCATTGCGGCTGGCGTAGCGGCCGGCGTTGAAGTCGGCGAAGCGGAACAGCGGTTTCTCGTAAGACGCGGGGTAGCCCAGCAGATGGGCGATACCGAAATACATGCCGCCGCGGCGGGTGAAGACTTCGTGGCGGATCGAACCGTCGACGGTATAGGGGTAGGGGCGTTCCTTCGCGTGGGCTTCGGCGAACGTGATGCTGACCTGCATCGGCCCGCCGGTATGCACCGGGTTGGCGCGCGCGAGCAGGCGCTTGCCCATCGGCACGCGCGCGATCATCTCCTCGAAGATGTCGCTGAGTTCCTTCTCGGTGCGCACCCGGGCGATGCGCGTGTCCCAGGTTTCGCCGTTGGGCGAATTCATCTGTAGCGCTGCGCGCACCGCGAACGCGGGGATTTTGTAACGCGCCGCGCGTCTTTCGATCTCGCCGCGCGCGATCTTGCCCAGACCAGGCACGGCCGGATTGGCGTTGAAGGTGGATTCCTGTTCGGTGATCGCCAGCGCCGAACACAGATTCTGCGCGGAAGGTTCGATCTCCAGCGCCGCGAACGCGGCCTGGATGTCGGTGGCCCAACCGGCGCGATCCTTGACCGAGGCCGGCATCAGCCGTTTGAGTTGCGCGCGCACCTGCTCCGGTGTGGGCGGCGGGGGGCCGCTGTCGCAGCCCGCGAGTAGCACGATGATGAGCGCCAATATCGGCGACAGACGTATGAAGACGGGCGTGGTTCGCCGCGCGGGCGGCCGGATGGACTCGATCATGTGCGGGACTTTAACCCGGTGCCTGGCCTGGACGCCGGCAGAGGTCGGGGTGACTTGCTGTCACCGCCGTCTCCGCAGCGTCGCCGATTCCGCTACTTCGATGCCTGCCGCAGATCCTGCAGTTGCTGCTCGTATCGATCGCGCTGCTCGCCTTCGCTGAGCAATACCGCATGTTTCAAGGCGGCTGCGGCGCCCCGGTGGTCACCGCTGAGTTCATGGGCACGGGCGAGCGCAGCATGGAAGCGGGGTTCTTTTCCGTGCAGGCGGATCGCGCGTCGATAGTGTTCGATCGCCTTCGAGTATTCGCCGTTGTTTTCAAAAGCCATCGCCTGCATGAAGTGGTGGAAAGGGTCCTGCTGCTGCACGCGGGCGAGACGCTGCTGGAATTCGGCCTCGCGCCCGCTGTCGCCGATGCGGTGGGCCAAACTCAACATGTTGAACAGAGCGCCGGCATCGCGTGGGTCCAGCGCCAGTGCCCGGGTGTAGGCGCGTTCGGCTGTGGCGGTGTCGCCGTTGCGCAGATGAATCACGCCGGCATTGCTCCAATACGCCGCAGCCATGGAGTCGAGCGATAGTGCGGTTTCGATCAACCGTTGCGCCGATGCCATCCGGTGCTGATCGAGATGCTGCACGGCGAGGTTGTTGTAGTAATGCGCGAGCAGACCCTGGTCGGAAGTGGGCTCGGGACGATTGCGCGCGATCACCGGCTCGATCGCGAAGTCGACCACGTATTCGCGCGTTCCGACCAGGACCAGTGCGTTGACGTGGCTTCTGAGATAAAGCGTTCTTTCGTCCTGGCGCCAGGACAGGGTTTGGCGGATGCTCTGCGCCGAGACATCCAGGCCTGCTTCGCGCGCAAGTGCGAGGAACAGCAGCGTGAAACCGACGCAGTTCGCCGTGCGTGTCGCGTAGGACTGTGCCACCGAGTGGGTGTCGTCTTCCCGATAGATCATGCCCAGGCCGCGCGCATCGACCATGAAATCGATCAAGCGCTCGAAACGGACCATTCGCGGTGGATCGCCGTTCAGTACTTCATCGTGCAGCCGGGCACGCAGCTCGGGTGGCAAGGTCATGACGTCCGCCGGCGTTTCGATCTCGAACGCATCGATCGTCGACTGTTCGGCCGTCTGCGCGGGGATGGTCTGGGATTCGGTCGCCCAAGCGGGTGCGTTCAGCGCCAGAGCAACGACGAGCGAGAGCACGCAAAGTCGCCGGGTCGACATGCACAGCCTCCAAACGATTCCACGGCAGGGCCGCGGTGCGTTCGAGTATAGGCCGCAGCGAAGGGCGCGGCGCCCCGGACGATGACGTCGGGATTGCCATGATTTGTCGGATCGATCGTTCCCGTGTGTTTGCTGGCCCGGATGGGCGCCGGGCACTGTCCGCAGCGGGTGCTTTGCTGCACCATGGATCCGACGTTGCGATGATCGCAGCTCGACGAGGTTTCGCCATGCGCGCTGGAATACTCTTGTCCACTCTTCTGTCTACTGCTCGTGCATTACGGCTGTCGACGATCACGATCACCTCCGCATTCGCGCTGACTGCCTGCAGTCCTTCCGCGGATCGCGACGCGTCCGTGACGCGGACGCCCGCACTCGCCGCGCCGCGAGCATTCACAGCCGGCGAAAAACCGCGGATCACCGGTGGCCCGCAGCCGGCGGCCTTGGCCGAACCGCAAGCGTATGTCGCATCGGGCCGGTCGCCGCTGTCCCCCGGCTGCGAGGGCGCGCTGACCGGCGGCACCGTCTACATCGGC
>JANLSB010000386.1:0-3011 GCA_031362125.1 Lysobacterales bacterium
CAGCCGGCGGATCAGGCCGCCGTCGGTCTCGTCGTACAGCGAGGTGTTGTAGGTCGCGACCCGCAGCGGCAGCGAGGCCGCAATCGCGTCTTGGGCCTGCTGCGCCGCATTCGCCAGCGCGGCTTCCGGGTCGCCGTGCACCACGATGTGCACGCAGCCCGCGCACAGCACGACAAACATCACAACGAGCACTCGAATCGGCGTGCGCAACGGGAACGGCGGGATCATGACGAAGCATCTCCAGGCATGCGCGACCAACCGTGGCCGTCGAAGGATTCCAGCGGCTGATAGCGGCGTTTGTAGGCCATTTTTCGATGCCCTTCGATCCAGTATCCAAGATACAGGTGGCGTTTTGCTTCGCGCTGCGCCCAGGCGATCTGCTGCAGGATCGCGAAGGTGCCGAGACCGCGCTCGGCCGCGTCGGGGTCGTAGAAGGTGTACACCGCCGACATCGCGTCGGCGATGACATCGGTCACTGCCACCGCCAGCAGTTCGCCGGTGCCGTGGGCCTGTCGCGTGCGCAGTTCGAGGAAACGGCCTTGGCCCCATGTGCTGACCAGAAACTGGTCGAACTCGGCGGGGCCGTGGCCATCCATGCCGCCACCGGGATGACGCGCGCTCAGGTAGCGTTCGTAGAGCGCGAAGTGTTCGTCGTTGCGCTCCGCCGGCAGCACGCGCGTTTCGAGATCCGCGTTGCGTGCAAGACATCGGCGCTGACTGCGGTCGGGACGGAACTCCGCCACCGGGATCCGCACCGCGACGCAGGCCTGACAACCGCGGCAGTGCGGCCGATAGATCAAGTTCCCGGAGCGACGGAAGCCCCAGGTCAATGCCATTGGATAGGTCTGCGCCAGCCGCGGATCGGCCGGGTCGAATACCAGGTCGCGCGCCTGACGTTCCGGCCAATAGCCGCAGGCGTGTTCTGCGGTATGGAACAGCCGCAGCGGTTCATCGATGACGATGTCTTCTTGTCGGTCGGCTGTCATGACGAGCGCTCCAACCGGTGCAACGCCTGCCAGTAGAGGGTTGCCGCCATCACCCCGGTGATGGCGCCCGCGACGAGGTCGCGCGGCCGATGCCGCGACAGATGCAGACGCGACCACGCGAGGATGCCGGCGAACATGAAACCCGCGCCGACCGCGATTGCGCCCAGCGGCCAGAGTAGACCAGCCGCGTAGACCGCGATCGCCAAGTGCAACGACAGCTTGCACCAGCGGGCGCCCAGCATGCCGATAGCGACGATGCACGCCGCCAGCGCCAGCGCCAGCGCCAGCGCCAAGGCAGGATCCGCAGTCGGCAATCCCAGCCAAGCCAGCAGCGCGCCGATCGAGATCGCCACCAGCAGCGTTCGGTTCAACGCCTGACGTTCCGATGGTCGGCTGGCATCGATGTGCTTCCAGCGTCCGCGACGCACCTGCCACCACGACCAACCCAGCAGCAGTGCGGCGAACAGCGCGAAGCCCGGCAGTATCGATCGCAATGTTGCGGCACCGCCATCGCGCAGCGCAGCCGGCAGCACCAGCGCCGCAGGCAGCACCAGCAGCGGATGGCCGAGGATCGAGATGGCGCGGGCGAGGCGGTCGAGCATGCGCGCAGGATACCTGCCCGCGTTCCCAACTGCTGCGAGCCGTCGGGCCGCCGCCGGGTCAGAGCCTGCCCGAGCCGATCAAACCGATGATCAGGCCGCCGAATCCGCATACCAAGCCTATGACGGCACCGAGCCAGCACTGGATCCGTTCGCGCCGGCGCATTTTCGCTGCGAGCATCGGGTCGCGCTTCGCCTCCAATGCGTGCCGGCGCGCCAGCACGCGCGGCTGCACGACGATGCTCTGATGGAAAATCACCGCCATGAACGCCAGCATCGCCAGCACCGGAAGCACCCAGCCGTCGTCGAAGCGTGCCAACAGGAGCAGGGCGATCACGAACAGCACCGATACCGCACCGTTGATTGCCGCGCTGTGGATCAGGGCAAGGCGTTCTTCCTCATCGATCGCGCCTTTCAGTTGCTTGCGCAGACTGAACCAGATTGCGGCGAAGGCGCTCAGCAGCGCGAAACCGATACTGCCGCCTGCGCCGAGCACGATCTTGCCGAGCGTTTTCGCGCCGCCTGCCGCAATGGCCGTGAAGATGCTCTTGGCCGCAGCTGGCGGGCTGGCGATGCTCAGCGCGGTGGCGATGACGCCGGTGAACGTCGCGCCCGGCGCGCTGCTGGCGGCGAATTCGCCGAAGCGGGCGAGCAGATCCTCGCGTAGGCCCGCCCGTGCGCGCGACAGCCGCTTGCGTACCGCTGCATCGGACATTCCAAGCAGTAATGCGACCTGCTGCGAACTCTGGCCTTCGCGGTAGAACAGCAGCAGTACCTCGCGGCTTTCTTCCGGGAGTGCCGAAATCAACTCGATGGCGGCGTGCTCGCGTTCGTCTTCGACGAGTTGTTGCATGGGTGAGAGTGAGGGATCGGCGGCGAGTTCGATCGCAATTTCCGCGCCCTCGCCGTCGAGCGGCCGGTGGCGGTTCGCGCGCAGATGGTCGCGGGCGAGGTTGCGGGTGATCTGGCGCAGCCACGGCAGGAAGCTCGGCGGATTCTGCAGCCGTTTGAGGTGCTGCCACGCGCTGAGGAACGCGTCCTGCGCGATGTCCTCGCTTGCGGATACGTCATGGGTGATCGCCAGTGCCACTGCGGTGACCGTGTTCTGGCAGGCGGCGACGATGCGGCCATAGGCGTCGCGGTCGCCGCTGCGAGCGGCCGGCAGTTCCGTCCCGATCAATGTATCGATGGACGAGGCGGCGTTCAATTCGACCATCGTTCCAACAACATCCGAATCGCAGCATCCATGCCCTCGATACCGTAATGGAAGCCCACGTAGAAGATCGCCATCGAGCCGACATACAGCACACCGGACACCACGATCGCAGTCGGGCCATAGCTGTAGTTGTAGGCCCGGTACCGATGTTTCGCGCCGTTGGGGTCGCGCGCGGCGTCGCGCGCCATCATCGGCTGCAGTACACGACGG
>JANLSB010000405.1:0-2751 GCA_031362125.1 Lysobacterales bacterium
CGCGCCGGGTCGAAGAACTGGCTCACGCCGAGGCCGTCGCAGCTCGGGCAAGCGCCGACCGGGGAGTTGAACGAGAACAATCGCGGTTCCAGCTCCGGCAGCGAGTAGTCGCAGACCGGGCAGCTGTATTTCGAGGAGAACAGCAGCGGCGCAGCGTTGATGTCGTCGAGCGACTGCACGATCGCCATGCCGTCGCCCAGCTTCAACGCGGTTTCGAACGATTCGGCGAGACGTTGTTTGAGGTCTTCGCGCGGCTTGAAACGATCGACCACCGCTTCGATGGTGTGCTTCTGGCGCAATGTCAGCGCCGGCACGGCGTCGATTTCGTACAGCGTGCCGTCCACGCGGACGCGAACATAGCCCTGCGCGCGCAACTGCTCGAACACTTGCGCGTGCTCGCCCTTGCGCTCGCGGATCACCGGCGCCAGGAGCATGTACCGCTGTTCGCTGGCCCTGCTGTCGTTGGCGAGCGCGAGCACCTGGTCGACCATCTGGCTGACGGTCTGCGCTTCAAGCGGGAAATGATGGTCCGGGCAGCGCGGCGACCCGACGCGGGCGTAGAGCAGACGCAGGTAGTCGTAGATTTCGGTGATGGTGCCGACGGTCGAGCGTGGGTTGTGCGAGGTCGATTTCTGCTCGATCGAGATCGCCGGGCTCAGCCCTTCGATGTGATCGACATCGGGCTTCTCCATCACGCTCAGGAATTGACGGGCATACGCCGACAGCGACTCGACGTAGCGACGCTGACCCTCGGCGTAGATTGTGTCGAACGCCAGCGACGATTTGCCTGAGCCGGACAGGCCGGTGATTACGATCAGCTTGTCGCGTGGCAAATCGAGATCGATGTTCTTGAGGTTGTGGGTACGCGCTCCGCGGATGCGGATGGTGTCCATAGCCATGATGCGGGGGGGTCCGGGCGTGAGGGAGTGCGATTGCACCCCTCGACATGGTGCCGGACGGCGCGAAAAGCAATCCCCAAGCCTACCGAGCCCGCAGCGTGAGGGCAAATAGCCAGGACCGGCGACGACCTGATCGGTGCCGGTCGCATGAAACGATATCGGCGCAGGCGGGCTTCACCCTCATAGCGGGCGCTGGCTCCGTCGGTTTCGAAATCGAAGATTCCGCTCAGGCGCATGGTCCCGGTCGTTCCGCTCGGACCTACGCTTGCAGCCACGACATTGAAGAGCATCGCCGCGTTTGCGCGCCCCGAGCTCTGAAGGGGCGCGGCTCGCTTGAAATCGAGTGCGCCCTGGCGACCCAACATGCGACCTCGGAACATGCTGTCAGCGGTGATGAAAATGCCGCCTGTGACAGCGGCGTTTTGACTGGACTGCTACGAAGTGGCGTTGATTTCAAGCGTGCCCTTCAGCAGGCCGGAGAACGATCCCTACAAGCAGAAACTGACTGCTTTGCCGTGGGGGTTTCTCGGTAAAACGCTCACCCGACCACGGACGGCACCTGGATGACGCAGAAGCGTTGACAGCGGAAAGCAGTGCCAGACAGAAGCATATCGTTGTGATGTGACGCATGGTCGGCCTGTTCTTTGTCTTCGATCGCTCTGAACGCTCGATCCGGGTCCGTATCGCTCCGGATACGGACCCGGACGGCGTCAATCATGATGCGTAGACGTGCCTGAGTAAATGACGTTGCATGCCCTGCGTGGCGCAGGTGACGACGGATCAGAACAGACAAGCTTGGTCATAGCGCCTGTTTCTGGAAAATGCATTGCTGCACATGGGTCGCCGGACATGCTCGACTGTTCAAGGCAGGCAAATCTGACCTTCGTATGTCGTAAACGTTTCCTTGGCACTCAGATCGGAAACAGTACTGAAGCGCAAAGTGCCTGTGGTGCCAGTCAACTGTCCACTGCCTTTGATGATGGTCAGCAACGCCACAGCATCGCCCCGCCCGACACTGTCGATCAACGCTGCGTATTTGAAAGTCAGTCCACCGCGCCTATTCAGCACGCGCCCCTCGAATTCGCCATCCGACGTGCCTCCGAGAACGCCGGAAATCGGAAAATCCGGCGTACCGGCGACCCGGGTGACTGCATTGAGCGCCGTCCCGTTCATCGTACCTTTGATATCCACTATCGAGCATTGCTCAAGCGGTGAGTTGCAGGAATTTCCTTCGATCCGGACTTGCTTGTATGTGCCGAAGGCCGGAAAACATTTCGGCGCGGCATCGACGCTGCCGGCAGTTGCCAGTAATGCGATTGCGAGATATAGGGCGCTGTTTGACTTCTTCATATCCATTTTCTCCATGTCCAGGGTTGAAAGGCTTCAGGAAATGAAAGCCTCTTCGTAGATTCAATTCATGCCCATTGTCGATCTTGTTGCAAGGTGTTCTTGAGCCTCATCAAAAAGTGAATTTCGGTGGATCCTGTAGTGGCAACAGGATTGAGATCGTGCTTTATGAATATGTCTGTGTGTTTTATCAGCGGTATGGTTTTCCTCCTTTTTTGAATAAAAAAAATCCAGTGCCTTGACGTTTGGAATCGAGGCGGATACTGCAACAAAAAACTGCATACTGACCAGAAACGTATTCGCTGATGATGGTGGTCTTGTTGTCATTTCAGTGCAAGGTGGTCCGCGCTGAATGAGGCATCGCCTTGTAGTAACGAGCGCAATTTCCATCAAATATCTGCCGCTCGCTTCATTGCAACAATTCAAAGCGCATCCCCGCGCCTTCCGGAGGTGGGGTGGCCTTTTCAATCATGCTGCTGTCGGGGTTCTGTCCCCAGCCACGGGT
>JANLSB010000042.1:0-1571 GCA_031362125.1 Lysobacterales bacterium
TGGATGCATGTCGGCACGCCCGATGCGATCCCGGAAGCAGAAGCGGCCATCAGGCGGAGCGCGCTTTGAGTGAAGGCCGCGCCAACGTCAAGACGATTGCGCCCGGCGCACCCTTTCTCACCACGCTTGTGTCGGCCTGCATTGATGGCAGCATCGGCATCCGCTTCCCCAGGAACGAACGGGATTATTCCAGCGCCACGATCTATGTTCCCACACGCCGCGCTGCCCGCGCGCTGGCGCATGCTTTTGCGGAAAGGCTGCAGCCCCGCGCCGTACTTCTGCCGCGCATCGTGCCGCTGGGTGATCCGTCCGATCTGGAGGAGCGCGCCATTCTCGCGACTGACGGCCTCAGCGGCGATAGCGATATCCCGCCCGCCATCGGTGATCTGGAACGCCGCCTGCTGCTGACCAGCCTCGTCGAGGGATGGCGCAACAGCCGCGACATGAAGCAATTGGCAGCAGCGGGCGACGGTTTTACCATCGGCGGCGGCTTTGCCGACAGTTTTGCGCTTTCCGGCGATCTCGCCACATTGATTGATGAATTCGCCATCGAGGGCGTGGAGTGGCACCGGGTCAGCGCTCTCGCGCCGGGTCAGTTCGATCAATACTGGTCGATGACGCGGGAGTTTCTGGATATTGCCGGAAAGGCCTGGCCACAGACTCTGAAGGAACAGGGTCTGCTTGATCCCTCGACGCGCCTCAAACGCCTGCTGATGGCGGAAGCGGAGCGCCTGAAGCGCGAGCGCCCGGAGCATCCCGTGATCGCGGCAGGCTCGACCGGCACGGTGCCCGCCACCGCTGCACTCCTCGCCGCAATCTCGCGCCTGCCCAATGGGGTGGTCGTCCTGCCCGGTCTCGACAAGACGATGGATGAACGGGGATGGAGCCTCGTGGCGGATCAGCCGGACCCTGGCGCGGCGCAACCCGGACATCCGCAGGCTGCGCTGAAACGGTTGCTGTCCCGTCTGGGCGTAGAGAGGGAGGGCGTGGACGAAATCGGTGTGTCGCCCGAGCCGCTGCTGCATCGCACGGGGTTGCTTCATGCCGCTTCGCGCGCGGCAGAGGCGACCGATGACTGGCCCGCGATGCGCCGCGATCTTGCGGCGTCACTGACTCACGGTCTTGACTGCGTGCGCGTCATCGAAGCGCCGGATGAGCGCACGGAAGCGCTGGCCATCGCTGTTGCCTTGCGCGAGGTGCTGGAAACCGACAACAAGACGGCGGCACTTGTCACGCCGGACCGGGCGCTGGCGCAGCGTGTTTCGACGGAACTGCGGCGCTGGGGCATTGCTGCGGATGATTCCGCTGGAACGCCGCTGGATGCCTCTCCCCTGGGGGCTTTCGCGCGGCTGGTAGCCCGTGCTGTCACAGAGGATTTCACGGCAACTGCGACGATGGCGGTGCTGTCGCATTCCTGTTTGTCGATCGGAACGCCGGAAGCAGCGCGTGTTTTCGAAATCACCGGCTTGCGAGGCCATGATCTGGCTCAGGGGCTCACCGGTATCGCCGCTTCGCTGGATGATGCGGAAGAACGCATCGACGATTACCGCTCACCAATACCGCTCGCGCGT
>JANLSB010000444.1:0-3752 GCA_031362125.1 Lysobacterales bacterium
TCGTACAGCTTGTGATCCCCAGTGCGCGACTCCTCTCCGCCGATAGCGGCAGAGAGACGGTCATGGAACACTTCGGCCACGTCCGGGTCGGGCGCCAGCCGGTCGGAGCCGGCTCGACCGACGAGATGATCCGTGAGCGCATCCACGGCCGGTCCGACATACTCACCGGCGACAGGGATCTCGCTGACGAGCTTGTCTACGCCCGATGCGATGAATTCGGCATTCGCGCGATCGCTTTCGATCAACCCGGCATGGATCTGAGTGGCGTAATCCACGCCGCCTGCCATCGCCGCGCTAAGCCGACCCAAGCGGATAGGCGCGTCGTCCATGCTGTCGGGATTGGACGGATCCATGCCTTTGAGAACGCCGTCGACCACTTCGCCCGTGCGCGCGCTGACTGAATCCACGACCGACTGACCCGGCGCGACTTCGAGATCCTTCGCCCGCGGGTTGAAGATCGTCTGAGAGTAGAACCAGGATAAATTCTCCGGATGCGATCCTCCCGCGTCGCCTGGCGCGTAACGGCCGACGATCTCTTCGGCGTGGGCATCGTAGAGTTTCGTGATCGCCACGATGCCCTGGTCGACGGCCGGTCCTTCCGCATCGGCCTTGGCCATGTGGTCGTTGTGTTCGAGCAGCGCCTCGAACGCGGTGGCCCGCTCAGGGGCCGTGTCGAGATGCTTTGCCATCAGTTCCGGCGTAGACGCGAACGCCATCGCGGCCGCTGCGGCATCGCCCCCTTGATTTCTTGCCTGCAGGCGTTCCGCTAACGCCTCGCCAGCGCCACCGATGCCCGTGCCTTCGGGCAGCAGCATGGGCATCAGATCCCTCGCGCCGAACACAGGGTGTCCTCTCTCAGCGACTTTCAGCAGATCGTCCGTCGTGATCGCACCGTTGTCGAAAGCCGTACGCAACTCGGCGCCGATGACGCTCGTATCGGACGCCAGCGTGGCGGCATCCTGATTGTGCGATCTCCCGAACAGACTGACGGCATGCATCGGGTCGTCGATAACGGCGCGAAGCATGGCCGCCTTCGTGGCCTCCACCCGCTCGGGCGGCACGCCGTATCCTTCCGGATCGCGGAAAAAATCGGCCACTCCGGAGCTGCCAGACAGCGGCATCATGACTCTGCCATACAACTCCTGGAACCAGGGGTCATCGAATTCTCCGGCCATCGGGCACGCTCAATTGGGGGATGAACCGAGATCATAACGACGCTCCGGCTGGATTTCATGAATGAAGTCGACGGCCGCCGAACGGTAGAACCGATCCAATCGCGAGGGCGGGCCAAGGCCCGTCTACAACCGCCTGGCTTCCACCAGCGCCCGCGTATGCGCATGCGCCGGCGCGCGCAGCACATCGGCGGCATCGCCGATCTCCACGATCTTCCCTGCTTCCAACACCGCGATGCGTTCGGCGACCGCAGCAGCAGCCGCAAGATCATGGGTGACGAACAGCAGCGCGAGCCCGCGTTCGCGTTTGAGCGTCGTCAGCAGCGCCAGGATTTCACGGCGGTGATGCGCATCCAGCGCGGATACGGCTTCGTCGCAGACCAGCAGATCGGGATCGCAGGCCAACGCGCGCGCGATCGCGATGCGTTGCCGTTGGCCACCGGAGAACTGGTGCGGCCAGCGCGCACCCATCGACGCTTCGAGTCCGACCGAGATGAGCAGTTCGCCGGCTTTCGCAATCCGTGATGCGGCATCGCCAATGCCGTGGATGCGCAGCGGCTCGCCAACGATATCGGCCACGCGCATGCGCGGGTCGAGCGAGGCGTACGGATCCTGGAACACCACACCGATGCGTTTGCGCATCGCACGCAATGCGGCGCCTTTCAGTGCGGTCAATTCGACATCGTCCAGCCACACCCGACCCTGCGCACCGCGCAGCAGACGCAACACCGCACGGCCGAGCGTGCTCTTGCCACTGCCGCTTTCGCCGAGCAGCGCCAGACCTTCACCGCGATGCAGGATCAACGAGACATCGTCCAGCGCGGGTTTCAGTGCGCGTGGGTAATGCATGCGCATGGCTTCGGCGCGGAGCAGGGGTTGCGCTTTTGTAGGAGCGGCGGGAGCCGCGATGGAAGCACCAGCTTCCATTCCGAATGAATTTCCAATGCGCGGCATCGCGGCTTGACCACCCATTCGGCTGTTAAAAACCGCCGCTCCCACAGGCGGGGCATGCGGCAACCGATCCGCCGCGATCAGCTCGCGCGTGTACGCATGCTGCGGATCCGCGAACACATCGCGGGTTGTACCGCGTTCGACCACATCGCCGCGGCGCAGCACCAGCACGTGTTCGGCATAGGCGCCGACCAACGGTAGATCGTGGCTGATCAACATCAGGCCGAGGCCGTCCTCGCGGCGCAGCGTGTCGAGCAGATCCAGCACCTCGCGCGCGATCCGCGCATCGAGCGCGGAGGTCGGTTCGTCCGCAATCACATACTGCGGCCGGCTGCACAGCGTCAAAGCGATCGCGATGCGCTGCCGCTGTCCACCGGAGAATTGATGCGGAAAACGTCGCAGTGCAGCGTCGGGTTCCGGCAATTGCACTCGCTCGAACAGCGCCCGCGCCTCGGTCTCCGGCTGCCCGTGCGCGCGCAGCGTTTCGATCAGCTGCGCGCCGACCGTGCGCAGCGGATGCAACGCCGCCAGCGGGTCCTGCGGCACCCAGCCGAGGACGCGGCCGCGCAGCGCTGCGTGCGCCCGCGCATTGATCGCGATATCGATGCTGTCGTGGGTGAGCACGCCGCTGGCACGCAGTCCCGATGGCAGCAATCCCAGCAGCGACAGCGCGGTGAGACTCTTGCCGCTACCGCTTTCGCCGACCACGCCGAGACACTGCCCCGGCACCAGATCCAGATCGAGCGGGCCCAGCAACCGGCGCGCGCCGACCTGCACTTCGAGCTGGCGCAGCGATAGCGTCATGCAGCGGCGGATTCGGCGCCGGCGCGCGGCACCGCATGCACATCCATCCAATCGCGCAGCGCATCGCCCAGAAACTGGAACGCCGCCAGCGTGGCCACCAGAAAGCCCGACGGAAACAGCAGCGTCCACGGTGCGCTGTCCAGCTCCTGCACGCCTTCGGAGAGCAGCGTGCCCCAGCTCGCCGACGGTTCGTCCACGCTCAGACCGAGGAAACCGAGGAAGCTTTCGACCAGGATGGCCTGGGGCAGAATCAGGCCGAGATACACGAACGCCAGCGGCAGCAGATTCGGCAGCGCATGCCAGCGCAGACGCTGGCCGAAACCCGCGCCGGCGGCGGTTGCCGCGTGCATGAACGGCATCTCGCGCAGCCGTGCGCTCTCGGCGCGCATCACCCGCGCCAGATCGATCCAGACATAGCCGCCGATCGCCAGCAACAACAGGCCCAGCGAACGCTCGAACAACGTCAGCAGCAGGATCACGATCAGCAAAAACGGCAGCGCGCTGAACATGTCCAGCACGCGCAGCATCAACCGCTCCGGCCAGCCGCCGGCGAGCCCGGCGCTGGCGCCGAAGCCCAGCCCCACGGCCAGCGCGACCAGGCTGGCGAGCAGGCCGATGGTGAGCGACAGCCGTCCGCCGGCCAGGGTGCGCGCGAATACATCGCGGCCGATGGCATCGGTGCCGAACCAATGATCGCCCACGCCCGGCGCCACCGACAGCGCGCTCCAGTCTGGGCTGTGCGGATCGAAGTCGATGCACAGCGGCCCCAACCAGCACAGCAGCGCCAGCCCGCCCAGGAACAGCAGACAGACGCGGGCCATCGGC
>JANLSB010000554.1:0-8423 GCA_031362125.1 Lysobacterales bacterium
GGCGACGCTGAGCAGGCCAAGTACTGGGCTGCGGTGGAAAAGGCCGCGGACCCCACAGCGTCCACCGCCGGGACGGACCCTGCCAAACCCGGCGCGGGCGAAAAAGCGGACGGCGGCAACTGGATGAAAGGCACCTGGAGTTTCAAGGCTCGGACCTGCGCGATCGATGACGAAAACCGGATTGTAGGCCGTCGGGCCGCTACGATCTTGGGCGCGATCAGCCTGGACAAAAAAAAGGCCCCGGGTCGCGGAGCCTTGAAGGAAGAGAGGACCACACAACGAGGGCGGTCCTGCGACGGGGCAACGCGCAGGACCGCCTGATGCCAGTATCAGAACTTCTGGTTGTATTGCAGGTAGAAGAAACCGCCACCCGGCAGATCGTAGGCGCCGTCGAACGAATGCGCGAACGAGCTGAAGATGAGCGGCGGCTCCTTGCCGAACACATTCCGTCCACCAAGGGTGACTTTGCCGTTCCAGGGTGTTTTCCAACCGACCTGCACATCGTGGTACGTGACCGACGGAATGCGGTTCTCGCTGCGCAGGAAATTGCCGTTGGCGTCGTTGAGTTCCTGTGGGCACAACTCCGTAGGCGTGATGCCGTACTCGAAATAATTGTTGCCGAACGGACAGGCTTCATCCAGCCCAGAGTAGTAGCGCATCGCCCAGGTCGCGTCCCAATCCCCTTTCTGCCACGAAGCGGTCAGATTCGAACGCAAGCGCCAGTTCGGGGCGCCGTTGTAGGTACCGATGGTGATGCCGCGCGCAGTCGCACCGGCCAGATTGTTCTCGGTCGTATACGTATTGTCCCACTGGAAAGAAAACCTGCCCCAGGCCGTTTCCGGCATCTGATAGGTCACTTGGAAATCGTAGCCTTCGACTTCGCCATCCAACAGATTGAACTGACTCGTCCGTAGATCGAGGATGTTGCCCGCCGCATCGCGGGTGATCAAGCCGCAGAACAGTGCCTGCTGGGCAGCATTGACCGGCGCGGTCGGGCTCGCGCCGATGTCGTGGTAACAGCCGTTGAGTACGCCCTGGGCGCCACGTGCCGAGAGTGCATCCTCCAGCTCGATTCTGTACCAGTCGAGGGTGAAGTTGAGGCCTTTGACAAAGCTCGGGCTGTAGACGACACCCAGACTCGTGGTGGTGCCGGTCTCCGGTTTCAACTGCGGATTGCCGCCGTTCAACGAGCGGATCTGTGCGTTCGGCTGCACCACGCCCACAGCCGGCGCGCCGTCTGCCGCGCATTGCGCCTGATTGACGATGGTCGCGTTGATATTGGCCGTATTGCAAGGATCGGCCGCTGGCGGGAAGCTTTCCGTCCCACCCAGATACAGATTGACGACGCTGGGTGCGCGGAACGATTCCGAATAGGTCCCGCGGAACAGCAGATCGTCGAAGACCTGCCATTTGACGCCGAGCTTCTTGGCGGTATCGCCGCCGATATCGGCAGTGACGGTCCGACCACCGAAGAAACCGGAGGACTCGTAGTCGGATCTGCGGGCCGCAAGATTGAGCTCGAGGTATTTGACGCCCGGAATTTCCGCCAGGATCGGCACATTCAACTCGGCGTAGATCTCGTCGACATTGACGTTGCCGTCGGTCGGCTCCGCAAAGTTGCTCGATGAGCCGCCGCCCGCGACCAGCGCATCCTGCGCGTAGTTGAACGTATCGCGTCGATGCTCGACACCGATCGCGAAGCCCAGTTCGCCTGCCGGCAAGTCGGTCAAGGAGCCCGACAGATTCGCGAAGTAGTCTTTGGTGGAATTTTCCTGCAAGTCGTTGAGGGTATAGCTGATGTAGCGGATCATCGCGTCATACTCGGCCTGCGAAACGACCCCCGCCGCCAGGCCGAGATCGGCGCCACCGAAAAGATTGAACGGCGTGCATCCGCCAATGACCGCGCCTGCACCGTCCAGACACTCGAGCGCACCGTTGACCGGGTTGCGGCGGGAATCGCCGACGGCGCGACGCAGATTGAATAAATTGATGTAGTTTTCGCCGCGCTGCGAAATTCGCGAGTTCAGATAGGAATAACCCGCATCCCAGTACATTGCGCGTCCGAACAAATCGAAGGACCCGTCGAGCGACATCGTGACCGCAGTATTGTCGTTGTCGTAGTACGGCTTGCGCGGGCCCACCGCGATGGAGCGAAAATTCAGTCCGCGCAGATTCTGTCCGAACGGATTGAACACATTTCCTGCAGTCGGCGCGAACGCCCATTGCGGACCATTTGTGCCGCGGATATCCATCGTCAACGGCACTTCGGCCAACTGCTGGTTCGAATCGCGTTTGACGTAGACCGCCTGGACGTTGGCATTGACGCGGTCGGTCAGGCGCAGGCTGGCCTGCCCGTAGAGGTTGAAGCGCGAAATCGGCTGCAGCAGGTAGTTGACCGGCGCGAAGTTGTAGCGGTCGGAACTTCCCGAACCGTCGGTGGAGTAGCTGATGAAGCGACGGAAGTCGGTGGCCTGACGGCCATCTTCACCTGGCCTCAGCGTGAACGGGCCACCGGCAACAGGCGTACACGTCCGGAACCCGCTCGATGTAGGAGCGATTGCGCCTGCGCAGCGCGTGATATTGGCGCCGGCGATGCTTCCGGAGCCGAACAGACCACCGGAAGCCAGATCGCCTCCGCCGAATACCGGCACGGACGATATCTCGCGATCGCCCGCAAACACAGGTTCCTGATCCTGATATGCAAGGCTCACCACCGCATTCCAACGATCGTTGTTTGCGCCGACGGTGAAATCGTAGGACTGCTGGAAGCCGTCGCCTTTGGTATAAGCGCCGAGGTAGACATTGCTCTCCGCGCCGTCGAAGTTCTTGCGGGTGATGACGTTGATCACGCCCGCGATCGCGTCGGAACCGTAGATCGCCGAGGCGCCGTCTTTGAGCACTTCGATGCGCTCGACGACCGAAATCGGAATGGTGTTGAGGTCCACGACACCGCCGCCTTGCGCCACCCAACGGCGACCATTGACCAGCAACAGCGTACGGCCCGCGCCCAGACCGCGCAGCGACACGTTCTGGGTGCCGTCGCTGCCGTTGGTGCCGGTGGTGATGTTGCGCAGCGCGCCGCCGTCGCTGGCGGTGATGTTGAACAGCAGATCACCCACCGAGGTCAAACCGGACGCCTCGATCGCGGCGCGGTCGATGGTCAGCACCGGCGAAGTGCCTTCCACCTCGGAGCTTCGCGGAATACGCGAACCGGTGACGACGACGGTGTCGAGATCGTCTCCGGACGGGGCGTCCTGGGCTTGGACAACCATCGGCATCAGCGCGACCGCGACCGCCAACGGCAATTGCGCCGGTTTCAATGGGTTCTTGTTGTGTGCGTGGATCATCATGCTCTCCGTAGTGTTTGGACGGCGCGGGTAAAACCGCACCGCGCGACAGCCTGCTGTTGCATAGCTTGTTAGTGCGCTGTTAAAGGCTCGACAACATTACGTTTCGTTCGCCGCGCTGGCTTTGCGTACCAGGGCTCGTGCCTGTGCCGACCTTGGCGCCAAGCCGGAACGATTCGCGATACGCCGTCGCGGTGGTGCGAAAGCGCGTGCGGAACGCGCGCGCGAAACTGCAGCTGTTGTCGAAACCGCAGGCGGCGCCGATTTCACTGATCGAACAGTCGGTGTCCGCGAGCAGTTCGCAGGCCTGCTCAAGACGCATTCGTACCGACGCTGCCTGCGGGCTTTCTTCGTAGATGTCGTGGAAAGTCTTGGACAGATACCAGCTGGAGAAACTGGTGAGCTCGGCCAGCTCGGTCAGACGTACGACGCGGTGGCGATTGCCTTCCAGAAACAGCCTCGCGCGCTGCAGACGGCCGAACACCTGCCGTTTGCGACGCACCGAACGCCCCGGGCAACGCGAAATGCCGCCATCGAGTCCGTGCTGCAGCGTCGAAAGATGCGACAGCATCGATTGCAGCGCGCGGCCGGCGCTGTCCTCGACGCTGCGGGTGCAGACCGCATCGGCGCCGTTGCGCCAAAGCCGGATCGCGATGCGCAGATCGCGCGCGCTCATCCGCTCGTGTCCCGGCAGCAATTCGCCGCGACCACGACCGCCGGCTTCGGCCGGAAAAAGCACGCCGAGCGTCGCGCCATGTCGCCCGGCCTGCAGCTCGGGAGCGGAATCGCGATCCAGCGCCAGCCACTCACCCGGGCCCAGACTGAAGGTGCCTTCGCGCGCGGTGATTCGGGTACGGCCGCGCAGCTGCATCCAGATCGAGAATCCGCCGCCCGGCATGCGCAGGCTGCCGTGGCGGCCCACCGCCAGCCAGCGCGGCGTCGGGTTACTGCTGTCGTTGACGAGATCGACGGCGCTGCCGCGATCGGCCTGGGTCTGTGGGTAAGCGTAGATCGCGTGCATGTCACCGCTCCGTGCCGAATGAGGGCTCCGGTGTGACCCAATCGCGACTGAGGTGCCGGAAATTAAACGGAGGTTTCGCCTAAATCGGTGCGAATCTGTTCCGAAATTGTTCCGAAACCTTGCGAATCATGGGTTTGCGCGCGAACAGGGTGCGATCAGCGCTTGCTGCCAGCGAACGACGACAGCGGGGCAAGACCGATGTCGGTCTGCATGGCCTCGCTCGATGAGAGATAAATCGCGTTCTCACCGGCGTAATAACTCAGGCCTTCCAAAGACCAGTTGGTGGCGCCGAGGCACTGCGCGTCCTGAGCGGCCGCATCGGCAGCAACCAGGCGCCAACGCAGCAGGCAGCCCTTGTCCGTATCCATCACCCGCACGCCGTCGGGGGTCGCGACAAGATTGCGATTACGGCGCTGGACCGTCACCCGATCGATCGTCCGCAGGTCGCCCAGCTCGAGATCGGTAATGCGGATCTCGGGCGTCGACATGGTGGCAAGCACGATCCGTCGGTGAGGCGCGTCAACCACTGCGGTGGCGACATCGCCGACCTTGGCGATCGCCCGCCAGGGCAGCTGGCTGCGATCGTAGAGGGTGACGCCCAGACTACCCTCGCCGCGATCGGCCACCACCAGCAGGCGATCCGGGTCCGGGTGATAGGACACATGCACGGGCAACCCGTCCGGCACCGGCAATCGGCTTGCACGGCCGCTGTCTGGATCGAGTTCATAGACGCCGACGGCGCCGGCGGCGTTCTTGCCGATGGCCAATGCGTGCCGCGAGTCGGCCTGCCACATCACCGGATACCGCACGACCGGGATGAAACCATCCAACGCACGCAGAGTCTCGGGCCGACTCTGATCCAACCCCCACAGGCGCATGTCGCCGGTGCGGTCGGAGTAGAACATCACCTGTCGTCCATCCGGGGCGACCGCCGGCAGCAGATTGGAGCCGCTGCTGTCGAACAGCACGCGCGAGCGCGCGAGCGCGTTCGCGCCATCGCCCACCGCAACCCGCCGCACGCTCGATCGGGCATCTTCGACCTCGAACGCCACCCCTCCATTGCTTTGCGCGATCGACGGATACATGAAGCTGATATTGCCGCCGACGTGGTCGGTGATCCGGCCGCTCTCCAAGGCCAGCGTCGACAGCACGGTCTTGTCGGCAACGTAGCGTGCGAACAGCAGACTGCCGCTGTCCGGCGTCCACGCCAACCCATAGATGTTGGTGCGCAGCGCGGTGAGCCGTTGCGCCTGGCCGCCGCGCACCGGGATGCGCCACAGATCCGCCACCGACAGATTGCGCTGGAACGCGATCCATCGGCCATCGGGCGACACCGCCGGCGACATGTCCTCGTCGGCGGGCGTTTTGGTATAGACGATCCGTTCCCACAGACCACCTTCGAGCGACATCCGGTACAGCGCCTTGTCGGCCAAGGATCTGCCAACGCCCGGCTCGCCTCCCAGCGACGATGCGTTTTTCGCACGCCCAGCGCCGACCAGCGCCTTGCCATCCGGAAACCACGCGAGTGGGTGCGCTTCGCCGCCGATGCACTCGCCGGCTTCGCGGGCGGCGCCACCTGCGGCGGGAATCAGCATCACCACACAGCGGCCCGCAGCGACACGCACGAATGCGATCTGGCGGCCGTCGGGGGACCACTGCGGGAAGAGATCGAACTGCTCCGCAACCGGCTCGGTCAGTGCTCGCGGCGACACCGCCGCCGAGGTCTGCAACATCAGATTGGCCGCACTGCCTACTTCCGCTGAACGGGTGTAGACCACCAACGCACCGTCGGGGGAAAGACTGGGTTTTTCCTCCGACACCGGCAGCGAAGTGATGCGCAGGTAGGGCGGCGATGCGGCGGTATCGATCGTCGAAACGGACGGGATCGCAGCGTTCGGCTTCTGGGCATCGCGATCGCCCTGCCGATCCACCAAGGGCACGACCGCCAACAGAACGATTGCAATCAACGCCGCCGCACCCACCGCCCACCGCCAACGGCGCGCGGCCGGCCGCGGCGGCGCCGAAACCCACGCGGCGTCGGCGGACGGCCCGGCCGGCACCTCGGGCGTATCTTCGATGAGCCACTCTACCGGCGCGATCAAACGGTAGCCCTGCTTGGCAAGCGTCTCGATATAGCGCGACTGTTCGCGATCGTCGCCCAGTGCGCGGCGCAGTTGGGTGATCGCCTGGGTCACCACATCGTCGCCCGGCAGCGTGTCTGGCCACACCCATTCGAGCAGCGCTTCGCGGCTGACCAGTTTGTTCGCATGCGCGACCAGGGTCAGCAGCACGCCCAGCGACTTCTGTGTCACCCGCGTCGCGTCACCGCCCGTCGCCGGCGCGATCTCGCGCAGCGGGATGTCGACGACGCGGTCGCCGATACGCAGGCGGTCCGAAGGCCGCGGTTCCAGCAGATTGTGATGCGACTTCAGCATCGACGACGATCGAAGAGGACGGGCACGGAATCACCTCGGGCAAACCGGACGACGCTGCGGCGCGCATGCGATGCACGGTACACCTACAGCATGACGCCCGCCGTGAGCCGCAGCCCAGTGCCGCAGGTCATCGCCTCGCGTTCCGATCCGGCGCTTCGCCCGCCGACGCGAACACCGACAGCGGCAACAGGCCGATGTCGAGCCCGGAGAAATTCGGTGTCGACGCGAACAGCTGGCGGGACGCGGCATCGTAGCTCACCCCCGCAGGCACATAGGAGCCGCTGCCGAGACACTGCGAAAAGGCGGGGCGCGCGCCGTTCACCCGTCGCCACCGCCATTCGCAGTGCTCACCGACGTCCAGTATCCAGACGCCGTCGCTTGCAGCGGTGAGCGTACGGATCCGCGCACGCAGGCCCACTTCGTCGATCCGGCGCACGTTCGACAGATCCAGATCGGCCTGCCAGATCTCGGGGTTGTAGGTGCGGATGAATACGATGCGGCGCTCGGTGGCGTCGACGAAGCCGTACGCCGCATCGTCGATCTGCGCGAGCGCGCGCCACGGCCGGACGCTGCGATCGTAGAGGATCAGACGGAGCCGACCCTGCTCGCGCTCGGCGATCACCAGGATGCGGTCGGCAACGGGGTGATAGGCGACGTGCACCGGCACCTGATCCGGTACCTCCAGACGCCGCACGCGGCCCAGTCGGGGTTCGATCTCGTATGCGGTCTTGCGCCCGTCCGGACTGTCGCCGATGGCGAGCGCGCGGGTGGAGTCGGCGTGCCACTGCACCGGAAAACGCGGCATCGGGTTCAAGCCTGCGATCGGGCGCAGCGAATCGGGCTGGGCCAGCTCGGCCCACCAGAGCCGGGTCTCGCCGTCGCGATCGGAGACGAACACGATCTGCCGACCGTCGGGCGACACCGTCGGCAGCAGGTCGGAGCGCGAGGACGGAAACAGGATCCTGGCCCGCGCGTACGACTGCTCGCCGTCGGCTACCCGCAGCTGGCGCAACTGCGACTGCGCCTCTTCGATCACGAACGCGACTGTGTCGCCGTTCGCCGCCACCGTTGGCGCGCTCATGCCGCCGTCGTCGCCGCGATACTCGACGATGCCGCCGGTGTCGATGCGGAGTTTGCCGAGCACGACGCCATCGCTGCGATAGCGCGAAAACACGATCTCGCGACTGTCGCGGGTCCAGGCCAGACCGTTGAAATTGGTACGCAGCGTCGTCAATCGCTGCGGCTTGCCGCCGGCCGCCGGAATGCGCCATACATCGCCCAGCGAGAGATTGCGCTGGAACGCGATCCAACGACCGTCGGGCGACACCGCAGGCCGCACGTCGATGTCCTCGTCGATGCGCGCATAGGCGATCGGGCGCCAGCGGCCATCGTCGATCGCCATACGATACAGCGCGCTGCCCGCCCCCTTCGATCCGTCGCCGATCCGGCCACTGGAGACCAGCGACTTACTGTCGGGAAACCAGCCGATCGGCATGCTGCTGTCGATGCAATCTCCGAGTTCGCGCGGCACACCGCCGGTCGCCGGGATCAGCATCAGCTTGCAGCTGTTCGAGGTGGCGCGCATGAAAGCGATCTCGCGGCCGTTCGGCGACCAGGCCG
>JANLSB010000567.1:0-1823 GCA_031362125.1 Lysobacterales bacterium
CCGTTCGTCGCCTGTCGTTACCAAGGCGAGTCGATGCTGCGTCCGCCGAGCGAAATCCACTTCATGGACGTGTCGCCGATGCAGACCGTGTCGGTCGCGGCGGCGCTCGTGCCGTTCCTCGAGCACGATGACGCGAACCGCGCGCTGATGGGCGCGAACATGCAGCGCCAGGCCGTGCCGACCCTGCGTTCGCAGAAGCCGCTGGTCGGTACCGGCATCGAGCGCGCGGTGGCGCGCGACTCTGGTGTGACTGTCAACGCGCGCCGCGGCGGTGTGATCGAACAGATCGACGCCGGCCGTATCGTGGTCAAGGTCAATGAAGTCGAGATCGTCGGTTCGGCCGACGCCGGCGTCGATATCTACACGCTGATCAAATACACCCGCTCGAACCAGAACACCTGCATCAACCAGCGTCCGCTGGTGAATGTGGGCGACGTGATCGCGCCGGGCGACGTGCTGGCCGACGGCCCCTCGACCGATATCGGCGAGCTGGCCCTCGGTCAGAACATGCTGGTCGCGTTCATGCCGTGGAACGGCTACAACTTCGAAGACTCGATCCTGCTCTCCGAGCGCGTGGTGAAGGAAGACCGCTACACCACCATCCACATCGAAGAACTGGCCTGCGTCGCCCGCGACACCAAGCTGGGTCCGGAAGAAATCACCGCCGACATCCCGAACGTCTCCGAGCAGGCGCTGTCGCGTCTCGACGAATCGGGCGTGGTGTACATCGGTGCCGAAGTCCGCGCCGGCGACATCATGGTCGGCAAGGTCACGCCGAAGGGCGAAAGCCAGCTGACCCCGGAAGAAAAGCTGCTGCGTGCGATCTTCGGCGAGAAAGCGTCCGACGTGAAGGACAGCTCGCTGCGCGTGCCGCCCGGCATGGACGGCACCGTCATCGACGTGCAGGTCTTCACCCGCGACGGTATCGAAAAAGACAAGCGTGCGCGCCAGATCGAGGAAGAGGAAATCCGTCGGGTCAAGAAGGACTTCGACGACCAGTTCCGGATCCTCGAATCGGCGATCTATGCTCGTTTAAGGGCTCAGATTCTCGGCAAGATCGCCAACGGCGGCCCCGGTCTGAAGAAGGGCGACACCGTGAGCAGTCTGGTCCTGGACGGCCTGAGCAAGAAAGACTGGTTCACGATCCGGATGAAGGAAGACGAGGACGCCGACGCGATCGAACGCGCCCAGAAGCAGATCGACGCGCATCAGAAGGAATTCGAGCGCCGCTTTGCTGACAAGCGCGGCAAGATCACCCAGGGCGACGACCTCGCTCCGGGAGTGCTCAAGATGGTGAAGGTGTTCCTCGCGGTGAAGCGCCGCATCCAGCCGGGCGACAAGATGGCCGGCCGCCACGGCAACAAGGGCGTGGTGTCGAACATCGTGCCGGTCGAGGACATGCCATACATGGCCAGCGGTGAGGCGGTCGATATCGTCCTCAATCCGCTGGGCGTGCCGTCGCGTATGAACATCGGTCAGATTCTTGAAGTGCATCTGGGCTGGGCCGCCAAGGGCCTCGGCCAGAAGATCCAGCGCATGCTGGATGCACAGGCCAAGCTCGCCGACCTGCGCAAGTTCCTCGACGACATCTACAACCACGACGAGAAATTCCACGGCCAGCGCGTCGACCTGACCCAGTTCAGCGATGCCGAACTGCTGCGTTTGGCGAACAACCTGACCGACGGCGTGCCGATGGCGACGCCGGTGTTCGACGGTGCGGCGGAATCCGAGATCAAGCGCATGCTCGAACTCGCCGACCTGCCGATGAACGGCCAGACCCAGCTGTACGACGGCCGCACCGGCGAGGCGTTCGATCGCCACAC
>JANLSB010000591.1:0-2048 GCA_031362125.1 Lysobacterales bacterium
CGACAATAAAAAAATCAGGGTGCGACCGGGCATGCACATCGCCGCAAGGCTAGCATCCGGAGAATGAATGCCAGAGCGACATCACCGGCTTTCAAACCGGCGCAAGCAAGGTGAACGGCCACCACGGCAGGTTGCGCGCGATCCAATAGGCCGGCAGTAACACCAGCCAGAAACGGGGTTCGGCCAGTACCGACATCAACGGTCGGAACGCACGCGGCCTCCAGCCCCAATGCCAGCCGAGCAGGATCGGCGACAGCGCCAACAGCGTGACCACGAGCGGGTTCATCGAAAACGCGAGCCCCGGGTCGCCGTGTGCGAGGGCATGCACGGCGCGGGTGGTGCCGCAACCGATGCACCAGTGCCCGGTGAGCGCGAAGAACGGGCACTTCGGAAACACGTTGCCCGCGACATTCGGATCGAAGATCCGCAGGATCGCGAAACCGACGGTGCCCGCAGTCGCGAGCGCCGTCGCCTGCAGCGCGATGACGGTATTGGACGGTCGATCCGACATCGCTCAGCGGTTCTGCTTGGCCGCTTCCATTCCCTGGCGGATGGCATCTTCGAAACCGGCCACGCCGGCGGTCGCGAACACCCATACCCAGTAGAGCACGCCGAGAATCGCGAACGCGGTGGTGACCCAGCACAGGATCTTGGCGGTATTGGAAGCCGCCTGGGCCCCGGCGATATCGCCGACGGCGACTGCGCTGTTGACCTTGGCCGCGAATACGATTGCGACAATGCCGCTGAACAGCCCGAGGAATCCGCAGCACGAACAGACACTGACGACGGTCGCGATGATGGCCCAGGCCAGATGATTCGGGATGCGGTTTGCGCTCATATTCATGACGGGTTTCCTATGGTGAGGTCGGTGATCGGATTTCTGGCACGGCACAGCTTGCGTACGGCACCTGCTCCTGGCTGCTCCCCTTGAGCGGGCGCGGCAGGCATTGGGCCATTGTGCCGATTCCGACGGCGGGCGCAATCGTCGGCGGGGTGGGTGCTGGCGTTGACCGGGCCTGTCCGGATCAGGCGGCATCGCCCCGCAGCGCCCGCACCTGGGCTTCGAGTGTCGCCACGGTCACGCTGCTACCGTCGATGGACGGACCTGCGACCACCTCGACATGGGCGCGGAACCGTCTCGGCAAGCGCATCTGGCGCATACGGCCATCGCGCTTGCTCCACATACTGGTCCACATGTTCTTCAGCGCCATCGGCACTACCGGTACCGGCCGGCGCTCGAGCGCGCGCGGCACGCCGGCCTTGAACGGGGCGATTGCGCCATCGCGGGTCAGTGCGCCCTCGGGGAAAATGCAGACCAGTTGGCCGTCGGCCAGTGCGGCGTCGATCTCGTCGAAGGCGCTGCGCATGATCTCCGAATTTTCCTTGGCGCTGGCGATGGGAATCGCTTTGCCGGTGCGGAAGATCCAGCGCATCACCGGCACGTTGAAGATCTTGTAGTACATGACGAACCGTACCGGACGGGGAATGCTGGCCGACAGGATCAGCGCGTCCATGTAACTGACGTGGTTGCATACGATCAGGGCCGGGCCTTCGTCTGGAATATGTTTCTCGATGCCATGCAGTTGCAACCGGTACAGCGCGCGCACGAAGATCCAGCTGAGAAAACGCATCAGGAATTCCGGCACGATCGTGAAAATCCAGATCGCGACCAGGGTGTTGGCGATGGCTAGGCAGAGAAACAGCTGCGGTATGCCGAGTCCCGGCATCGGAATCGTGGTCGAACCGAGCTGCAGCTGATCCATCTGCAATACGATCCCGAGTGCCGCCGCAAGCACGATGAAGAAAGCGTTCTGGATGTTGAGGCCCGAAATCACCCGCGACAATTCCTGCTTCGGCGTACGGCTCTGGATCAGCGCGAACAGAGGTACGAGGAAAAAGCCGGCGAACATGCCTATGCCAACCAGGTCGATGGCGATCCGCCAACTGCCGGGTTGCCGCAGGAACTCGCCGACGCCCAGCCCGGTCATCGTCGCGGCGCCGGATCGCGCGAAGTACAGATCGAACAGGAACAGGCTCATCCCGAACGC
>JANLSB010000604.1:0-1913 GCA_031362125.1 Lysobacterales bacterium
ATCGCCTGGCCAACCTTGAAATGTCGTACGCCAATGTGGTCGCACCGATCTCCGGTGTGATTGCCGAGCGTTCGATCAAGACCGGCAACTTCGTCCAGATCAACACGCCGATCTTCCGCATCGTCGACACCTCGCGCCTGGAGGCCACGTTGAATGTCCCGGAGCGCGAATTGGCCACGCTCAAGGCCGGTTTGCCGGTCCAGCTCCTGGTCGATGCACTGCCGGGTCGGCCGTTCGAGGGCCGCGTCGATCGGGTCGCGCCAGTGATCGATTCGGGCAGTGGTACGTTCCGGGTCATCTGCGCCTTCGAGAGTGGCGGCTTGTTGCAGCCTGGCATGTTCGGCCGCGTCAAGATCGATTATGACCAGCGTGCCGATGCCTTGGTGGTTCCGAGAGTGGCATTGCTGGACGACGAGGGCGATCCAGCCGTCTACACGATCAAGAACGGCAAGGCCATGCGCGCACCGGTCAAGCTCGGCTATATCGACGGGCAGTGGGCGGAGATCCGCAGCGGTTTGGCCGAAGGCGCCCAAGTGGTCGTCGCCGGCAAGACCGCGCTGCGCGACGGTACGCTCGTCCAGGTGATCGGTCAGCCTGCTGCAAAGCCTGCGGTCGCCGCCGCAGCCGCGCCAAAGAAAAACTGAGCCCGGGGGTCATGTGAGCAAGGACAACGCAGTGTACGGCTCGACAGGCTCGTTCAATCTGGTCGAGTTCTCGACGCGCCGTCGCGTCACGGTCGCGATGATGACCATCACCCTCGTGCTGTTCGGCGTGATCGCGCTTCGCGAGCTCAAGGTCAACCTGCTGCCGGATCTGAGCTATCCGACGCTGACCGTACGTACCGAATACACCGGCGCGGCGCCCTCCGAAATCGAAACCCTGATCTCGAAGCCGGTCGAAGAGGCCGTCGGCGTGGTCAAGGGTTTGCGCAAGCTCAAATCGGTCTCGCGGACCGGCCAGAGCGATGTCGTGCTCGAGTTCGCGTGGGGCACAGATATGGATCAGGCCAGCCTGGAAGTGCGCGACAAGATGGAAGTCGTGCAACTGCCGCTGGAAGCGAAGAAGCCAGTGCTGCTGCGCTTCAATCCTTCGACCGAGCCGATTCTGCGGATCGCGCTTTCGCCGAAGGTTGCCGGCAGCGAAGCCGATGCGATCCGCCAGCTCACCGCCCTGCGTCGCTATGCCGACGATGATCTGAAGAAAAAACTCGAGCCTGTCGAAGGTGTGGCGGCGGTCAAAGTCGGCGGCGGTCTGGAAGACGAGATCCAGGTCGACATCGATCAGCAGAAGCTCGCCCAGATCAACCTGCCGATCGAAACGGTCGTGAATCGTCTCAAGCAGGAAAACATCAATATCTCGGGTGGTCGCCTCGAAGAAGGCTCGCAGCGATATCTGGTGCGCACCGTCAACCAGTTCGCCAGCGTGGCTGAAATACGCGAGATGCTGGTCACGACCCAGTCCGGCAGCGGCAACGCGGCCGACAGTGCGGCGCAGCAGATGGCCCGCGTCGCAGCAGCGAGCGGCGACGCGGCTTCGATGGCTGCAGCAGCGTCGGTGCAGAGTTCCAGTTCGGGCTCGTCCTCCGGGGTTGCGGGCGGTATGCCGGTGCGTCTGAAGGATGTCGCCGATGTACGTCAGGGCTACAAGGAACGCGAAGCGATCATCCGCCTGGCAGGCAAGGAAGCGGTCGAACTTGCAATCTACAAAGAAGGCGACGCCAATACCGTCGACACCGCCGATGCCGTCGCGGCCCAGCTCAAGAGCATCGAAGAACAGATTCCCAAAGATATCGAACTGACGACCATCGACGACCAGTCGCAGTTCATCCGCAACGCGATCAGCAGCGTCAAGTTGGATGCGATCATCGGCGGCATGCTCGCGATCCTGATCATCTTCCTGTTCCTGCGCGACCT
>JANLSB010000609.1:0-2352 GCA_031362125.1 Lysobacterales bacterium
TCTGGGCGGTGATCGTGATCGGCGTCGGCAGCTGCAACTGGCTGAATGTCTTGTTCGTCACCGTGACACCGAACGTCGCGCTGGCGAGGGCCAGATTCGTCGCGATCGGATTCCAGTCGACCGAACACATCGTCTTGAAACCGCTGCTGTCGGGACGCACCGTCAGCGCGTGCAGTGGGTCACCGTTGAGCTGCCAATCGGTCGAGGTTGAGCCGGCGAAAAAAGCACCATTGTTCGCAGCGGAGACAGAGAATGCCTTCTCCGCAAGCGCACCTTGGGTGCCGTAACGCTTGCCGATCACAGGCACACCGATGGGCAACACATAGGGCAGCAACGTCTGCGGATGCGCCAGATGCATGAAGGCATCCTGGCTGAAGACGGTACCGATGTTGCCATTGACTTCACCGCCCACCATCATCACGCCAGACGGCGCGCCGGCGTAGGTGGTCGCAAGCGTGAGATCCGTACCGCGACCGATCTCGGTATCCGCCGTCGCGCCCCAATGCGTATGCACACGCAGCAGGCAGTTCGGTACATAGCGCGACAGATACATCTGCGGTAAGGCGCCAGCCGCATTGGTTTGGCCGATGGTCAGATACTCGGGCGTTCCGGTCGTCGTCTTCACCGCGACCACGTCGTGGTATTGCGCCACGCCGATGCCGCGGGTGCGCGCGGTACACACCACCGCGCCGGTGTTGCCGTTGACCTGCATGACCGCGGTTTCGTTGCCGATGCGGCCGACCGCGACCAGATCGCCGGTCGTACTCGGCGCCACCGGCACCAGTTCGGCGATGGCCCGCAGCTCGAAATCGCCGGCGATCGCGGCCTGATAGTCGCGCGCCCAGATCATCACGCCGTTGACCGTGGTGCGGACGATTCTGGTCCGATAGACAACGGGCGCGACTGGGGTCGCGGGCTTGAAATATTTGCCCACCGCGACCAGATCGCCCGGATTGGTCGATACCGCAGGCGTGCCGGACGTAGTCTGCAGGATATCGAAGCCGGTGTTGTAGTCGGTGGTATCCCCGTAATAGAACCGCCACAGGGGCGCACCATTGCAGCCGATCTTGGTGATGGTGAACCGCGATGTGGGCGCGGTCGTGCTGGTGGGATCGATACTGCCAACCACCGCGAAACCGCTGCCGTCGCGGAACTCGGCCACCTGCGCCGCCTGCTCGGGCAAACCAGCAGTGTCGTATTCGAAGCGGAACACCAGGCCCGACGAAACGTTCAGACGTTCCGCGAGCATATTGGTATTGATACCAGCGGGTGTCGCGGTGCCGACACTGATCGAGCCGCCGGGGCTGACGCAGTTGCGCACCTCTTTGGTGCCCCGGTGCACCTCGCGCTGCGTGGGCAGCCCGGAGGTCATTTCCCAGTTCGATGCCAGCGCGGTAACGGGAACCGCTGCGGAAATCAGCGACAGACATGCCAGCGTCAATGCTGTTCTTCTGTATGCGTTCATGCGTTTCTTCCTTTTCGAGCGAACGTCCATGGAGGCGATCCATGGAGAGCCTTCCCTGTCCAGTGCGATGTTTTCTTTTCAGGTGGTCTTCTTTGGTAATACAGGGCGGACGCTCCATGCGTTGAATCGCCTGGTGGCCGATGACCACCACTCTTTCCAACGCGGCTCGGCACGGCCAACGGCCAGCCACGCGCAGGGGAGGTCGACATTCCGTGACATCGATCACAGCGTTCGCTGATCAACGGCAGTAGTGGGCCGGGCCGTTCAACGAAATGAATGCCGTGGATTCAGCGCAGCTGGCTGTCCTTGCTGCCGCGCCGGTTGTAGCCGCTGCCTGCGGCGTCCTGCCGGTCATGGATCTCCTGACAGTTCACGCACAGGCGCACGCCCGGCACGGCTTTGCGCCGCGCTTCCGGAATGTCGGCATCGCAGTCTTCGCAGCGGCTCAACCCGGGCCCTTGCGGCAGCCGGCTGCGCACACGCTGGATGCCATCCTTGACGGTGGCATCGATCTGATCCTGCACGGCCCCATCGCCTGCCCAGCCGGTCGCCATGATCGCCTCCGCAATCTCAATGGGAATATGCTCTCAAACGCAGTTGCATCATGAGACCGGCCGGACAGCGACGCAGCCCGGCGTCCGGAACGAACCAAGCGTCACGGCGGCATCGCCGATTGCAGCGCACCGTTGCCCGCCGAACCCGGTAGGCATCCCGGTTGGGGCGGTCCGCAACCCGCTGCCGATCGCCTTCAGACAGGCCTCCTTGCGCGTCCAGCCTTGGAGGAACGCGTGGCTGCGGTCGTGCGCGGGCAGGCGGTCGAAGGCGCAGCGTTCGTCCGCGTCGAAATGCAGCGCGATAAGGGCGTCGGCATCCTCGACCGGCCGGTC
>JANLSB010000636.1:0-7466 GCA_031362125.1 Lysobacterales bacterium
TCGTGTTCCGGGTCGCCGCCGAGGCGGCTGTATTGGCTGTAGATCGGACTCATCGCCTGACGATGGGCGGAGCTATCGACAAACCCACCAGGTTTGATCCTGCCGGGCAGAACATCGAGATGCGTGCCCATCGGCAGAAACCCGTAGACGCGCTCTCCGACGGGGATATCGATATGGTTCGATGCTTCGACCACGGCATGCCCCCAGACCGGCACGATGCCCATGTCGCCATGCGCGGGGAAAAAATGCCAGTAGCCGAACCGGTCGTCGAGCGTCGCATACGTGATGTTGTTCGCGGTGATCGAAAAAGACTCCACCTTCAGTCGCACTGCGCCATCGGCCAGCAGCGGCAGATCGTCTTGAACGAGCATCGTTTCGTACAGATCGTGTCTGTTGACCAGCAGGCTTCCCATGCGGCATTCCTTGATCGAGCGCCTTGATCAAGCGCGGTTGCCGACCCTAACAGGACACTGCGCGAAGGACAATAAAGCGCCAGCGCGTTGTGGCATGGGATGCGTTCGCTGGAGATGGTCCGATGGGGCGCAGACGATCATGCGCTGTCCGTGTCGCCTGGATCCAGAAAGCCACCGGACTGGCGCTCCCACAGCTGGCGATAGAGACCGCCGGCGGCGAGCAGTTGCGCGTGTGTGCCTTCCTCCACGATCCGGCCGCGGTCCATCACCACCAGGCGATCCATCGCCGCGATGGTGGAGAGCCGATGGGCGATGGCGATGACCGTCTTGCCTGCCATCAACCGGTAGAGGTTTTCCTGGATCGCGGCCTCGACTTCCGAATCCAGCGCGGAGGTCGCTTCGTCCAGCACCAGGATCGGCGCGTTCTTCAGCAGCACGCGGGCGATGGCGACGCGCTGGCGCTGGCCGCCGGACAGCTTCACGCCGCGTTCGCCGACGTGGGCGTCGTAGCCGCGGCGGCCTTCGGCGTCGGCCAGTTCCTGGATGAAATCGTCCGCGGCGGCGCGCCCCGCAGCATCGAGCATGTCCGTGTCGCTGGCGTCGGGGCGTCCGTAGAGGATGTTGTCGCGCACGGAGCGGTGCAGCAGCGAGGTGTCCTGGGTGACCACGCCGATCTGCGCGCGCAGGCTGTCCTGCAGCACCGTCGCGATGTCGATGCCGTCGATGCGGATCGCGCCGCCCTCGGTGTCGTGGAAGCGCAGCAGCAGGTTGACCAGGGTCGATTTGCCCGCGCCGGAGCGGCCGACCACGCCGATCTTCTCGCCAGCGCGCACGCGCAGATCGAAATGTTCGATCACGCCGCTGCCCTTGCCATAGTGGAAGGTGACGTCATCGAAGTGGATCTCGCCCTGCGGGCGTGACAGCGCAGGCGCGGAAGGGGCATCGTCGACGGTCGGCGGCAGCGAGATCGAAGCGATGCCGTCCTTCACCGTGCCGATGTTCTCGAACAGCGCGGACAGTTCCCACATCACCCACTGCGACATGCCCATCATGCGCAGCACCAGCGCCACCGCCACCGCCACCGCACCGGCGCTGATCGCGCCCTGCTGCCACAGCCACAGCCCGAGCGCCGTCACCGAGGACAACAGCAGCATGTTGAGGATGTCGTTGACGACGTTGACCACCGTCACCAACCGCATCTGCTGGTGCACGGTGCCGAGGAAGCCGTTCATGGCCTCGCGAGCGTAGGTCTGTTCGCGTTCGGAGTGCGAGAACAACTTGACCGTGGCGATGTTGGTATAGCTGTCGACGATGCGGCCGGTCATGGTCGAACGCGCATCGGCCTGCGCGCTGGAGACCCGCTGCATGCGCGGCAGGAAATAACGCATCAGCAGGCCATAGCCGATCACCCAGCCGGCGAACGGTAGCATCAGCCGCCAGTCGGCGCTGGCGGCGACCAGCACCGTGCCGATGAAATACACCAGCACGTAGTTGCCGACATCCAGCAGCTTGATCACGGTCTCGCGCACGGCCAGCGAGGTCTGCATCAGCTTGGTGGCGATTCGGCCGGCGAATTCGTCCTGGAAATACCGCATCGATTGCCGCAAGAGGTAGCGATGCACGTTCCAGCGGATCCGCATCGGGTAATTGCCGAGCAGCGCCTGATGGGTGACGAGGCTCCACAGCAGGCTGCAGGCGGGTATGAAGACCAGCACCAGCGCCGCCATCCACGCCAGCCTTGGGCCCTCCGCAGCGAAGAAGGTCTGCGGCGTGCTTTCGCCGAGACGGTCGACCAGCCTGCCGACATAGGCATAGAGCGCGACCTCGGACAGCGCGATCGCGGTACTGAGCACAGCCATCACAAGCAGCCAGCCTTCCGCGCCGCGGGTGTAGTGGCGACAGAACGCCATCAATGTGCGCGGCGGCTGTGTGGGGGCGTCGGCGGGAAACGGATCGAGTCGGTTTTCGAACCAGCGGAACATCGCGGCTGTCTTTGGTGATGGGTTTTTGATGCTCGACCGTAGCAGGGCGATGCTGGAACGACAACACAGTGGCCTGGCCCGATCCGCGCGACATGATCCTCCCGGTCCGCTTTCTGCGCTGACACATCCGAAGCGTATGGCGTGAGGCATCGCCAGACGGGGAGATATCCGATGCTTTTGTCACGGACAGCTCTGATAGTGCGATGGTGGTGGCAAGCCCCCGGGGCTCATGCAGCCCTGGGGGTGTTTTTTTGCCGCAGGAATCCGCAAAGCGATGCGCGGCCCTTGAAGGTAGCGCTGGAATCGAAATGGAGGGCCGGGACATCGAAAGCTCCGGCCCTTGGTGTTCTGGATAGAATAGCCCTGCTGAATGCAGGTAATCGGGGGATGATCATGTCGAAGTCGGTGTCTCAGGTGCGCAACTGGAAGCGCTCGTACGGGGTTCTGCTGTTGCTTGTACCTGTGGTGGCGTACTTCGCCGGCACGGCGATTTCCGCCGCGCTGTCCTCGCCCGTCATCACGACGATCGCTGGCGGCGGAAGCCCCGCTTCGGGCAACGGCGATTCGGGCCCCGCCACGGGTGCGCGCCTTAGCAACCCCGTCGATGTCGCGGTGGACGCTTCGGGCAATGTCTATATCGCCGATGTCGCGGTCTTCGTCGGACAAGACGGGTTCAAGGTCCGCAAGGTCGACACTGCGGGCAACATCACCACTGTCGCCGGAAACGGCGACAACAGCTACAACGGCGACGGCATCGCCGCGACCAGCGCGGGGATTTCGATCAAAGGCATCGCAGTCGACGGTAGCGGCAATCTATACATCGCTGATGCGCACAATCAAAGGGTCCGCAGGGTGGCGCCCAACGGCCTGATCTCGACCGTTGCAGGGAACGGCACGTCCGACTTCAGCGGCGACGGCGGTCAGGCCAGGAATGCCAGGCTCAACTTCCCGAGCGATGTCGCGACGGATACCGCAGGAAATCTTTATATCCTCGATGCATTCAACCTGCGCGTGCGCCGCGTGGGAATCGACGGTGTCATCCGCACGATCGCGGGCAACGGACAGTATGGTTTCAGCGGCGACGGCGGGCCGGCGATTCAGGCCAGTTTCGCCAATCCCACGGGGATTGCGGTCGACGCCTCCGGAAACGTGCTGGTCGCCGATCAGGGCAACAACCGCGTCCGCCGCATCACGCCCGCCGGAATCATTTCGACCTTCGCCGGCGGCGGTCGCTTCCGCAGCGACCCCGTCGCTGCGAACAGCGTGCTGTTCAATCCGACCGGCGTCGCGACCGATGCCCGCGGCAATGTCTATATTTCCGAACTGAACAATCTCGTGCGTGTGGTGAGCGCGGGCGGCATCATGCAGGTGGCGGCAGGGCAGTTCAACGACACCACGTTCGGCAACGCAGGTGCGCAATGGGGCTTTGCCGGCGACGGCGGGCCTGCGGATCAGGCGTTGCTGTACGAGCCGCTGAATCTCGCGCTGGATGCCCAACAAAACCTCTACATCGCGGACAGCCGCAACGGTCGTATCCGCAAGGTCAGCCAGGTGCCGACGCCGCCCACTCCGGCCGGTGTCGATGCCTTCCGTCCCTATCAGGCCAATGTCGTCGGCAGCTTCACCCAACATGTCGCCGTCGCCGACGTGACCGGCGATGGGCGCGATGATGCGTTGTTGACGACGACATCATGGGGCTACATCGCGGCCGAGCCCGACAACGACATGCGGCTGTGGGTCTTCGTGCAGCGGCCTGATGGCACCTTGGCAGCGCCATTGAAATATCCCTATCTCGGTGATGGCGCCGGCGGTCGGTCAGGAACTGGACTGGCGACCGCCGATCTCGATCGCGACGGTTTCATGGACGTGATCGTCGGCACGCTCAACGGCGTCGCGATTTTCCGCGGCAATGCCGCTGGCGTTTCCAACGCCGTCGTGTCGGAAGGTGTCGAAAACGCGCAGAGCGTGACCAGCGTTGCGGTGATGGACGTGGATCGCGACGGGCGTCGCGACATCGTCACACTCGGCTGCTGCAGGGCCGAGGGCGGCACCAGCCCATTCGATGGCTATGGCATGACCGTTCATTACGGTAACGGCGCAGGCGGGATTTCGCGCAAGATCCTGTATCCCACCGGGCAGCAGGTTGGCGGCAATCTCAAGGCGATCGACATGAATCGCGACGGTATCCCGGATCTGATCAAATCCTGGGGGGAGTATCAGTCCGGTGGCGTGGACGTGATGCTGCACAACGGTGTCGACGGTTTTCGCCCGCCGATCCGGCTGGGCGCCGTGGCGCAAACAGGGATGAGCGGTGCCTATGCCGTGGGCGATTTCAACCACGATGGGTTGCGCGATGTCATCCTGTCCCGCGGTGGCAATGCGCCGCAGGCGTCGTATGTTCACTTCCGTCAGGATGCCCAGGGGCAGTTCACCCAGATCCGCGACTGGCGTGCTTTCGACAGCCCGGATGAACTGCTCGGCGCCGACATGGACGGCGATGCCCGCGACGATCTGCTGGTCGTGCACGGTGGCTGGAGTTCGATCGGCTATCACCAGCAGACCGATATGGGGCTGGATATCGAGGTCAAGAACCTCACGGTGCAGTCCGGAAATCCGCGTCTGCCGGCGCTCGCGGTCGGCGACCTCAACGGCGACGGATGCAAGGATGTGGCGATGGCGGATTACAACTACGGCCTGATCGTCATGCACGGCAAGAAATGCGTGATCGCGCGCGAAGGCAGCCGCGCCTTGCTGCCGCGCAAGCCGGTCGTTCCAGTGTCCGGCACGTTTACCGCGTCAACGGCACAGCCGGTCTTGTCTTCGCAGCACGGCAATCCGCAAATGCCGGCGATGACGCGGCTGTATCGGAGCGTCGCGAACGGTTTGCCGCAGATCTTCAACGGAGGCTATCCCCGCAGCAGTCTGATGGTCGGATCGGCAGGTCTTTTCGGGCTGTTCTTCGGCCTCTGGTGGCTAGTGCAGATGCGGTTCCGGAAGTAACCCAGAGGTTGCGGCCATGACATGCGCAGTGCGCAGGGCATTTCGGAAAGCCCCGAGATGCCGACGACTGTGGCTGTCGGCCAGTACCCGGGGCTTACCCAGCCCCGGGTGTGTTTTACCGCGCTGGCGACGAGGCGGTCATGATGCCGATCAGCGTGCCACGCAGCTGACCGGGCCGGGACTCACCGTATTCGACTGCAGGGTCAAGGTGCCCTGGGTGCCGAGAATATTGATGCCCGAGCACGCCGAGTTGCCCGTCGTATTGTTCTGGCTGAAGCTGTTGCCGGTGAAACGCACCTGGTTGCCGCCGGTCAATTTGATGATGGCGCCGCCGTAGCCGCTGTAGTTGACCGTGTTGTATTCAACGATGAGATTGTCGTTGCCGTCGAGCGGGTTGTTGATCGCGTCGACCAGATCCAGACCGAAGCCGCGCGCGTTGTAGATCGCGGCCTGGCGGATCGTGCAGCTGTCGCAATCGCGAAAATAGATCGCGCTGGTGCCCGAGTCGAAGAAGTTGGTGCCAGTGATTGTCACGCGATCGGAGCCGTAGGCGCTGAGTTCGCCGTCGCCGGTGAGCGCCCCATTGGGGTCGGTGCCGAAGCCGCCGCCGCCGAACAGCGCGCCATACCATAGCGTCACATCGGTGCTGTTGTTGATCCACAGATTGGGGTTGGCGGCGCGATCGTTCGGGTCGCCGGGCTGCGACAAATACGTATCCAGCACCTGAGGACGCACTGCGGAGATCAGCGCGACGTTGATCAGCGCTTTCTTGACATGCAGCGACCACAGCACGATGTCGGCTGCATTGACGAACACGCCATAGGTCGGCAGCCGGTTCGGCGCACTGATCAGGGTGAAGTTGTAGAGAGTCGTGCCGGCCGAGGGCCAGAGCATGACCGAGCCGCTGCCGACCGCCGATTCGATGACCACCTGGTCACGGTTGGCGCCCAGCCCCTTGAGCGTCTTTCCGGCGGGCACGTAGATCGTACTCGCGGGTCGATAAGTGCCGGGGTTGAGACAGACGGTAGTGGCGACACCGTTGAGTGCGGTCTGGATGTCGGCGCCTGGAGACAGTGTGGCATTGCAGGCGAATGCGGCGGGGGAGATCGCGATGCCGGCGAAAAACAATGCGAGAAGTTTCTGGAAAAGATGCATGGCGTGTCCTTGTCGGGTGGGTTGGGCTTTGACGCGGCCGGATTGTACCCTCTGCCGCCGGTACGACGGGCTGAAAGCAATGGCTGCGTACGAATCCGAACGTCCTGTTCAAGAACCGCTGGGCACCGCGATGTTGGCCCGTGGCCCAAGGCGATACAGAGCGTATGGCCCGCCTGACATGAAATTGATATCTTTCAATGCAACCATGTCAGGTCAATATCCGCACGATGTTTGTGAACAGGGCCATAGGCTTCGATCGATCGATTTTCTGGAGGACGCGTCATGCGCTGTCGCTTGCGTTACTGTGGTCTGGCGTTATTGCTCCTGGCATCTTTCGCGGTGCTGGCGCAATCCGATTATGTCGATATCGAAAAACGCCTGA
The DNA here is from genome assembly GCA_031362125.1 of Lysobacterales bacterium. Classification (GTDB taxonomy): domain Bacteria; phylum Pseudomonadota; class Gammaproteobacteria; order Xanthomonadales; family Xanthomonadaceae; genus Lysobacter_I. Next base: position 6,933 of record JANLSB010000636.1, read on the forward strand.
CTGCGGAACAACGTCGCGCGACCGGTCTGGATACGTTGTCGTCCGGGCAATTGACGCTGCTCAACGCATTGTTGCGCGACAGCGAAACCGGGCGCCTCGCCGAGGTCAAGGCAGAGGCGAAGGCCGAAGTCGCCCGCGATGAGCCGGTGCGCGACGGGCCACGCGACAGCAGCGATTTCATCGGCTTGAACGACGCGCCGATCCGCAGCCGTGTGAAGGGCGACGTCGGTGGCTGGGAGCCGGGCTACGTGTTCGTGCTCGAGAACGGGCAGCAGTGGAAGGTGCTGAAAGGCAAGATGACGCTATCCAAGACGCTGCAATCGCCGGAGATCGTCGTGGTGCCGGGCATTGCCGGCCGCTGGTTCCTGCAGGTCGGTGAGGATATTCCGAAAGCGCGCGTATACCGCATCGATTGATGCCTGAGGACGTTTGCGACTCTACGCGTCCTTGCGTCGATCCTCGTACCAGAGTTTAAGATCCTTGCGCGAATGCAGAACCTTGCGGCCGTACACGGCCATGCGCAGCAGCAGGCCG
>JANLSB010000658.1:0-3322 GCA_031362125.1 Lysobacterales bacterium
TGGTCGCCTCGCTGTATTGGATCGGTTTCCCGAGAACGGCGATTGCCTGTGGGGACTGTTGCACAGCCAGCAAGGCCGCGTCGAAGGCCGGATTGGGCCGCATCAGATTCTGAACCGTGTGCAGCGACATCAGAAGGAAAGCAACGGCCAACAGCACGCCCAACAGACTGGCCAGCCATACCCAAGGCTTGCGATGCCACGAAGACGCTGGAACAGTCGGCGGTTGCAACGGTTGCTGAGGATGTTGGGCGGGCAATGGCGGGGGTGTGGCGGGCATGGTTGGGGTTCCTGGAAAAGATGATGTTCAGGGCCGTAGACACCGCGCGAAGAACGCCTCGGTCAGCCGGTAGCGGTGCAGCGCGTCGTTGCCGCGCAGGCCGTGCTTGGCGCCGGGGTAGGTCATGAGTTCGAACGGCGTCGCCTGCTTCTGCAACGTGCTCATCAGCTTGGTCGAATTGCTGAACAGCACGTTGTCGTCGGCCATGCCGTGGATCAGCAGCAGCGCATTGGGTTTGATGCCGCCGACATGGGTGAAGACGCTGGCTTCGCGGTAGCCCTCGACGTTCGCCGCCGGCAGATCCATGTAGCGCTCGGTGTAATGCGTGTCGTACAGCGCCCAGTCGGTCACCGGTGCGCCGGCCACGCCGCAGGCGTAGTCGTCGGCGGCCTTGCCCAGCAGCATCAGGGCCATGTAGCCGCCGTTGGACCAGCCGTAGACGCCGATGCGTTTGCCGTCCACCCACGGCTGGGCGCGCAGCCATTCGACGCTTTTGCGCTGATCGTCCACTTCCACCGTGCCCTGTTTGCCGTACAGCGCGCCGCCGAAGGCCGCGCCGCGTCGCGGCGTGCCGCGGTTGTCGACGGTGAACACCACATAGCCCTGCTGCGCCATGTACTGGTTGAAGAAGTGATCGCCGCGCCCCGGCCAGCTGTCGGTCGCGGTCTGCGCCGCCGGGCCTCCGTAGACGTAGACCATCACCGGATATTGTTTGGCCGGATCGAAGCCCGCCGGTTTGATCAGCCCGTAATGCAGCGGCGTTTTGCTGTCCGTCGCGGTGAGCGTGCCGAATTCGACCGGACGATGCGCGCCAAGATACTTCGCGTAGGGATGCTCAGGCCTGGTCGGATCGTTGTCGATCAGATTCGCGATGAAGGTGCCGTCGGCGCGATGCAGCGCGATCTGCGGCGGCGTGCGCGCGTTCGACCAGCTGTCGACGTAGACGCTGGCGTTCTTCGCGAAGCTGGCGCCGTGAGTGCCCGGCTCGGTGGAGAGCGTGCGGATCTTGCCGCCCGCGAGGGGCACCACATGGATCTGCGATGCGCGCGGCGCGGCATGGCCTGCGGCATCGCGGCCGGCGCTGAAATACACCAGGCCTTTCGCTTCGTCCACCGCAAGCAGTTTGTCCACCGGCCAATCGCCGCGGGTGAGCTGCATGAGCTTGCTGCCGTCCTTGTTGGCGAGATACAGATGCTCGAAGCCGCTGCGTTCGCTGCTCCACAGGAAGCGGCCATCCTTGAGGAAGTGCAGATTATTGTGCAGCGGTACCCAGGTTTTCGCGGTCTCGGTGATCAGCGTGCGCTGTTTGTTCGACGCAAGCTCGACTTCGATCAATTCGAGTCTTCGCTGTTCGCGCGACTGGCGCTGGAAGGCCAGATGCTGCGGGTCGCGCCAGTCGACACGGGTGAGATAGATGTCAGCATGTTTGCCCAGATCGATCCAGCGTGGCTTTGCGCCAAGCGTCGGTGCGATGGTCGCCAGTTGGATCGCGACATTGGTGTCGCCCGCTGCGGGATAACGCTGTTCGACCACTTCGGTACGGTCCGGATACACCTCGTAACGCTTCTGCACCGGCACCCCGGACTCATCGATGCGCGCGAACGCGATGGCGGAATCGTCGGGTGCCCACCAGTAGCCGGTGTGGCGGTCCATTTCCTCATCGGCGACGAATTCGGCGATACCGTTACCTATGACATCGCTGCCGTCGCTGGTCAGCTGCACTTCCTCGCCGGTGGCGAGATCGATCACCCACAGATTGCGCGCGCGGATGAAGCTGACGAAGCCGCCCTTCGGCGAGACTTTCGGGTCTGTCGCGAAGCCGTTGCCGGTGGTGAGCTTACGCACGGCGGTCTTGCCGGATCCTGTCGAGGACGCATTCGCCAGATCGTAGAGATACAGTTCGCCGCCGAGCGGGAACAGCAGCGATGTCCCATCGGGCGACCACTGGTAATCGACGATGCCCGACAGCGCGGCGGTGCGCTGGCGTTCGCGCCGCGCTTTTTCCTCGTCGCTCAGCACTTCCTCACCAGGCAATACGTCGCTGGAGTCGACCATCAGCGCCGCTTGGCCGCTGGCGACATAGAACGCCCACAGATCGAGACGATTGCGGTCGCGGTCCTTGCCGCGCAGGAAGGTCACCCGCGAACCGTCGGGCGCGATCTGCGGCTTCAGCAGCGTCGGCCCGGACAGCGGCGCATCGCCGGTGATGGCCTCCAGCGTGAGTTGACCCGGCTCCGGGCTGGCGGCGTGTGCGATGGGCATGGCGAGGAGGCTGCAGAGAAAAGTGGTGGCGATGGTGCGGATCATGGCTTCGTCTCTTGTCCGAACAGGATCTTGCGTTGTTCTTCGCTCAGCGGCTGGCCGGCGGTCGGGCTGATCTGTTTCGTCCACGCATACGCGCGCTTGGTCGCGGGGCGCGCAGCGATGGCGTCGCGCCAGCGCCGCACATCGGCGTACGGCTCAAGATCGATGGGCGCGGTCTTGTACGGATCGACCCACGGGTAGCAGGCCATGTCGGCGATGGTGTAGTCGTCGCCAACGATGAACGCGCGGTTCGCCAGACGCTTGTCGAGCACGCCGAGCAGGCGGTTCGCCTCGCGTGTGTAGCGGTCGATCGCGTAGGGAATTTTTTCCGGTGCGTAGACGTTGAAGTGCCCGTACTGGCCGGTCATCGGCCCCTGTCCGGCCATCTGCCAGAACAGCCATTCCACGGTCGCGGCGCGGCCGCGCGGGTCGGCGGGCAGGAAGCGGCCGGTCTTTTCGGCCAGATACAGCAGGATCGCGCCGGACTCGAACACGCTGACCGAAGCGCCTCCGTCGGCGGGCGCGGTGTCGACGATGGCCGGCATGCGGTTGTTCGGCGCGATCGCCAGGAACGCCGGCTCGAACTGCTCGCCAGTGCCGATGTTCACCGGCTTGATCGTATACGGCAGCGGATGGCCGGCCTCGGCAAGCTCCTCCAGCAGCAGGGTGATCTTGTGGCCGTTGGGCGTGGGCCAGTAATGCAGTTCGATCATGGCGGTCGGGCCCTGCGGGCCGGTCAAT
>JANLSB010000659.1:0-10128 GCA_031362125.1 Lysobacterales bacterium
GTCGGAACCTTCCTTGATCAGGCCCATCGCGATACCCGCGACCGGCGCCTTGATCGGGATGCCCGCGTCCATCAGGGCCAGCGACGAACCGCAGACCGAGGCCATGGACGAGGAGCCGTTCGACTCGGTGATTTCCGACACGACGCGAATGGTGTACGGGAATTCTTCCATCGTCGGCATCACGGCGAGCACGCCGCGCTTGGCGAGACGGCCGTGGCCGATTTCGCGACGCTTCGGACCCATCATGCGGCCGGCTTCACCGACCGAATAGGGCGGGAAGTTGTAATGGAACAGGAAGTGTTCCTTGTACTCGCCGCCGACGGCGTCGATGACCTGACCGTCGCGCGCGGTGCCGAGGGTGACCGCCACGATCGCCTGGGTTTCGCCGCGGGTGAACAGCGAGGAGCCATGGACGCGCGGCAGGATCGTGACTTTCGAGGTGATCGGACGCACGGTGTCGAGCGCGCGGCCGTCGATGCGGATCTTGGTGCTCAGCACCGAGTTGCGCAGGGTCTGGTATTCCAGCTCGGCGAATTCCTTCGAGGCTTCGGCGGCGTTCCAGCCGTGGGCTTCGATCTGCCCGGCCAGCGAGGCCATCACGTCTTTCTTCAGCGCCGAGATCGCGTCTTTGCGCTCGAGCTTGTCGCGTACCTGGAAGGCGCCGCCGAGACGATCGCCGACCGCAGCCTTGATCGCGCCAATCAATGCTTCGTTTTTGGCGGGGGCCTGCCAGTTCCACTTCGGCTTGCCGGCTTCGGCAACCAGTTCGTTGATCGTGTCGATCGCGATCTGCATCTGCTGGTGACCGAACATCACCGCGCCGAGCATCACCTCTTCCGACAGCTCTTTCGCTTCGGATTCGACCATCAACACCGCGCTCTTGGTGCCGGCGACGACCAGTTCGAGTTCACTGTCGACCAGTTCGGTCGTGCTCGGATTGAGGATGTACTGGCCGTTCTTGTAACCGACCTTGGCAGCGCCGATCGGGCCGTCGAACGGGGCGCCGCTCAGGGCCAACGCGGCGGAGGCGCCGATCAGAGCCAGGATGTCACCGTCGACTTCCGGATTCAGCGACATGACGGTCGCGATGATCTGGACTTCATTCTTGAAGTCTTCCGGGAACAGCGGACGGATCGGACGATCGATCAGGCGCGAGGTGAGCGTTTCCTTTTCGGTCTGGCGACCTTCGCGCTTGAAGAAGCCGCCCGGGATGCGACCACCGGCGTAGAACTTTTCCTGGTAGTCGACGGTGAGCGGGAAGAAATCCTGCCCTTCGCGCGCGGTCTTCGCGGCAACGGCCGTCACCAGCACTACGGTGCCTTCTGCCGACACCATTACTGCGCCACCGGCCTGGCGGGCGATTTCACCGGTCTCGAGCACAACGGTGTGCTTACCGTACTGGAAACGCTTGGTCACTTTTGCCACGTGGGAATGTCCTCGAAAATCTTTGTCGATGAACCGGAAGGAGCCCCTGCCCCGGACCGGGTGGCCGCGCGATGCGGCCGTACTGAAGGTGCCGCAGGGGAAGGAAGCGGGCACTGTCCTGCGACGCGCGCCAAATGGCTATTCCCCAAAACGAAACCGCGGCACATTGCTGCGCCGCGGTCGGGTATTGCTCAGCGGCGCAGACCGAGTTTTTCGATCAGGGCCTTGTAACGCTCGGCGTTCTTGCGGTGCAGGTAATCGAGCAGGCTGCGACGGCGGTTGACCATCATCAAGAGGCCACGACGGCTGTGGTGATCCTGCTTGTGCGCCTTGAAGTGTTCGGTGAGCTGGGTGATGCGCGCGGTGAGCAGCGCGACCTGGACTTCCGGCGAGCCGGTGTCGTTGTCGCTGCGCTTGTGCGTTTCGATGACTTTGCTTGAATCGATGGACATATGACGCCTCTTGGACGCGTGATCGGCAGGAACGGCGTCGGGTATACCGGCGCGGCGCACCGCTGAATCCGCCTGGATGGAATGACAGAAATTGAACCGCAAAAAGAACACTGTCCGGGAAACGAACAAATCCGGCCCGGACAGCAGCGGAATTGTAGCCCCGCCCCCCCTTCCGAACAAGGGTTGAATGCCGCCAGGCCATTCAGTGCGATGGCGAGCCATTCCCGGCAGCAGGCGCCGCGGGCGGCGCGATCGATGCCTGCAAGGTTTCGGCAAGGCCTTCCAGATCGCCGGTCAAGGCGAGGCGCCAGCCCTGTGTGGTGCGACGCAGCGTAATCGCTTCGACCTTGGTCATGCTCGTGGTCTCGACCGTGGCGACGTTGCGGGTGACGACATGCACCATATTCGGACCCTCGGCCACGCTGCCGATCACTGTCTGGCCTTCGAGTTTCGCGCTGGCCAGGGACATGGTGTTGGCCATGATCCGGGCGAACACTTCGCGGTCGGACAAGCCCTTGATTTCATCGACTGATGTCGCGGGGGCGAACAGCACCCAAAGCATGAGCGCAGCATCGGGCTCCGCAGCCTGCCCCTTGCCCACCTGGTCTGTACCGGCTGCACCGGCCGCATCGAGCACAGGCAGCAACAGGCCACGAAAACGTTTCAGCGCCGCCGGATCGAAGGTTTCGGCCGCAGCCACCCAGTCGGCAGCCTGCATGCGCCCGCACGCCTCGCGCGCGACCTGCTCAGGCGGCATGTCGGGTGCAAGTTCGGCGGCTATGGTCGGGGCCGTGTTCAGCAGCACGAACGATAGCGACAGGCGGGAAAGGAAACGGCTGCTGGGCATCCAATGGCTCCGTACAAAGTCAGTTTTTTGCGGAATCCTGGCGATGGAACAGCCGCTGCGGAGAAAGGCTGCCCACCTCATCGATCCGTGCGAGTCCACGTGCACGGCCGGCGGGATCGAACACCGCGCACTCGCCTGATATCTCATGGCTCAGCTGCAGGCGCTGGCCGTGTTCGAACCGGCGTACGCCATCCTCGGTGAGATCGATCCGCCGATAACCGACCAGGGCAACCTCGATAGGCAGCAGGCAGGCATCGAGACAATGCGCGCCGCGCTCGGCCAGCGCCTGCAGCGATTCGATGGTCCACATCCGCGGATCGCGGAACGGGTCGACCCATAGCCGACGCAGCTGGGCGACATGCGCGCCGCATCCGAGCGCTTCGCCGAGATCGCGCACCAGACTGCGCACGTAGGTGCCCGAGCCGCATTCGACGTGCAGGCGCAGTTGCGGCGCGTCTCCGTCGAGCAGGTCCTGTTCGGACAACAACTCGAACGCGTGCACATCGATCGGGCGCGGTTCGATTTCGATGGTTTCGCCACGCCGCGCCTTGACGTAGAGCGGTTCACCCCCGCGCTTGAGCGCCGAGTAGATCGGAGGCCGCTGCATGATCCGGCCGGTGAGTTCGCGCAGGGCGGCGTCGATGGTGTCGATGTCATAGCGCTGTACCGGGCGTTCGAGCAAAGGCTGGCCCTCGGCGTCGTCTGTATCGGTGACGATGCCGAGCCGGGCCACGGTGTCATAGGCCTTGCGCGAGCCGAGCAGATTGCCTGCGATCTTGGTGGCTTCGCCGAAACAGATGGGCAACAGCCCGGTTGCCAAGGGATCGAGACTGCCGGTGTGCCCGGCTTTGTCAGCGCGAAACAGATGGCGCACCCGCTGCAGCGCCTGATTCGAGCTCAACCCCTGCGGCTTGTCGAGCAGCAGAATGCCGTCGAGTTTGCGGAAGTGTTTACGGGAAGCGTCGGCCATCGGGGGATGATATGTCTTATCCGATGGATTCTGTAGGGTGGGCTTTCAGCCCACCATTGCGATCTTCACGATCGCATCGCGCAATGAGCGAAGCTGTTTCGATCATTCGATTTTACGAGCAGAACGCTCGCGATGGTGGGCCAAGAGCCCACCCTACGAATCTGTATTCAGATCACGCAGAAGATTGTCGATGCGTTCGCCGCGATCGACCGAATCGTCATAGTGGAAGTGCAGCTCGGGCGTGTGCCGCATTTTCACCGCGCGCGAAAGTTCATGGCGGATCTCCGGCACCAGCTCCTTCAACCCTTTCATCGCTTCTTTCGCGCGCTCGGGCTGGAGCGCGGTCACGAACACCTTGGCATGCGCCATGTCGCGAGTGACCTCGACGTCCGAAACGCTGACCGAAGGCAGGCCGTGCACGCGGACCATGGCGTGCACGATCGTGCCCAGCTCGCGACGGAGCTGGGCGGAAACGCGATCGGTACGATGGAAGGATTTCTTCACGACATCTTCTTCAGGAGCGATCAGCGCACGCTTAGAGCGTGCGCTGGACCTCGATGCGCTCGAAGCATTCGATCTGGTCGCCCGGCTTCACGTCGTTGTAGGCCTTCACGCCGATACCGCACTCGGTACCGTTGCGGACTTCATCGACGTTCTCCTTGAATCGACGCAGCGATTCCAGCTCGCCCTCGAACACGACGGTGTTGTCGCGCAGCACGCGGATCGGCTTGTTGCGCCGGACCACGCCCTCGATGACCATCGAGCCGGCGATGGCGCCGAACTTCGAACTGCGGAACACGTCGCGGACCTCGGCGGTACCGATGATCTCTTCGCGGATCTCCACGCCGAGCAGTCCCGATGCGACCTGCTTCACCTGATCGATCACGTCATAGATGATCGAGAAATAGCGCAGATCAAGGCCGTTGGCATCGATCACCTTGCGCGCGGATGCATCGGCACGGACGTTGAAGCCGATGATGGTGGCCTTCGCCGCCAACGCCGAATTGGCATCTGATTCGGTGATGCCGCCCACGCCCGAGACAATCATGTTGATGCGGATCTGATCGTTCGAAAGACCGACGAGCGCCTGACGCAGCGCTTCGGCCGAACCCTGCACATCGGCCTTGACTACGAGGTTGAGACTGAGCTGGGTGCCACCTTGACCCATCTGGGCCATGATGTCTTCCATGCGGTTGCCGGCCTGCGCGACCAGACGCGATTCGCGACGCTTGGTGTCGCGCTGCTGGGCGACTTCCTTCGCCAGACGCTCGTCGGCCACGACCACGAAGTCGTCGCCGGCGTCCGGAACGCCCGAGAGGCCGAGTACCTGCACCGGAATCGACGGGCCAGCGGCCTGCACCTGCGTGCCGGTTTCGTTGAACAATGCGCGGACACGACCGTATTGCACGCCGCAGACCAGGTAGTCGCCCTTCTGCAGGGTGCCTTCCTGAACCAGCACCGTCGCGACCGGGCCGCGCCCCTTGTCGAGCGCCGACTCGATCACCACGCCAGTGGCGCGACCTTCGGAGACGGCCTTCAATTCGAGCACTTCGGCTTGCAGCAGGATCGCATCGAGCAGCTCGTCGACACCTTGGCCGGTCTTGGCCGAGACTTCGATGAATTGGGTTTCGCCACCGAACTCTTCGGCCACGATGCCATGCGCGAGCAGATCGTTCTTGACGCGCAGAGAGTCGGCGCCGGACTTGTCGATCTTGTTGACCGCCACCACCAGTTGAACGCCGGCCGCTTTCGCGTGCTGTACGGCTTCCACCGTCTGCGGCATGACGCCGTCGTCGGCGGCGACCACCAGGATGACGATGTCGGTGAGCTTGGCGCCGCGGGCACGCATCGCGGTAAACGCGGCGTGGCCCGGGGTGTCGAGGAAGCTGATCACACCCTTCGACGTTTCGACGTGATAAGCGCCGATATGCTGGGTGATGCCACCGGCTTCGCCGGACGCGACCTTGGTGCGACGGATGTAGTCGAGCAGAGAGGTCTTGCCATGATCGACATGTCCCATGATCGTGACCACCGGCGGACGCGACTTCCTGTCGCCCTGCTGGTCTTCGATGTGCGCCAGCAGCTCGGTTTCGGCATCGTCACGATCGGCACGGATCGCCTTGTGGCCGAGCTCTTCGGTAATCAGAACTGCCGTATCGTGGTCGATCGTCTGGGTGATCGTCGCCATCACGCCCATCTTGAACAGCGCCTTGACCACATCGCCGCCCTTGAGCGCCAGTTTCTGCGCCAGATCGGACACGGTGATGGCCTCGCCGATGGCGACCTCGCGGATGACTTTTTCGGTCGGACGGGTGAAGCCGTGCTGTCCTCCGCCGCTGCGGCTCTGTTCGAGCTGACGCTTGGCCTTGGGCTTGGAGCGTGCAGTCGAACGGCGTTCGCGTTCGGTCGTGCTGAGATGCAACTGCCCGGCAAAACGGGCCGTGCTGTCGTCGTCCTCAACGTCGGCGACCATCGCATGCGAGCCGCGATTCGGCTTGTTCTTCTGGCCTGCGCGATCGTCGACGCGGGCAGGCTCGGTGCGCGCAGGCTTGGCGTGACCATGGGCGCCGGTTTTCGGGCGTGCGGTGGCTTCCTCTTCGACAGCGGTGCTTTTGGGCGCGGCGGCGGCGGCGGCCCGAGCAGCCGCTTCGTCGGCGATACGCTTGCGCTCGGCAGCAGCTTCGGCACGCTTGCGGTCGTCCTCGGCCAACCGCTGCTGCTCCTCAAGGTTGCGCGCACGCGACTCCTCGAGCTTGCGCATGATGTCGGCGCGCTCATCGCTACTACCGGGTTCGGGCCGGCCGTCCTGTGGCTTGACCAGGGTGACCTTCTTGCGCACCACGACATCGACCGTCTGGCGATTCTTGCCGCCACCGACGGTGATTTCCTGTTTGCGGTTGCGGTTGAGCGTGATTTTCTTCGGCCCTTCCGATTCCTCGGTCGCCGTTGTTTCGCTCTTGCCGTGCGATCGCTTCAGAAAGCCTAGCAACTTCAGCTTCTCGGCGCTGGTCACAGTCTGATCAGGGCCACTGAAGCTCATGCCGGCCTCGGCCAACTGCTCCAACAACTTCTCGACCGGTGTGTTCACCAGTTCGGCCAGCTTGCGGATGGTGGTTTGCTGCGACATTCGGTGTCCGTATCCTGAGGCTCGGGCCGGCGATGTATCGACGGACCGCGCGGGGGGTGCTTGTTGTGGAACTGGGCTCGAGTGAGGCTGGCCTGATGAGAGGGCCAGACTCGGGAGAGAGCTGAATTCTAATCCTGTTGCGGTGCTCAGACCTCGCGCTCGAGCCGAGCGATTTCCTCGGCCCGCGCAGCCAGGATCAGCGCCGCAGCGCGGGCCTCGTCCAGGCCGTCGATACCGAACTCCGCCACCTCGTCCGCGCCCAGCTCACCCAAATCGTCAACGGTGCGGACGCCATGCGCGGCCAGCGCGTATGCCGTCTCACTATCCATACCGTCCAGGCCCAGCAGATCGGCAGCCGGCTGGTGCTCGTCAAGCTCTTCCTCGACCGCGAGCGCTTCGTTCAGCAAAGCGTCGCGGGCGCGCGAGCGAAGCTCCTCAACGATATCCTCGTCGAAACCCTCGACCGCCAGCAGCTCGCCGACCGGCACATAGGCGATTTCTTCGACCGTGCTGAAGCCTTCGGCCACCAGAATGCCAGCGATTTCCTCGTCGACTTCAAGTTTCTCCATGAACAGGCGACGGGCGGCGGTCTGCTCGGCCTCGCTCTTGGCCTGGACCTGGTCGGCCGTCATCACATTCAACTGCCAACCCGTCAAACGGCTGGCGAGGCGGACGTTCTGACCGCCCTTGCCGATGGCCTGGGCCAGACGTTCTTCGGCGACCGCCAGATCCATCGAATGCTTCTCTTCATCGACGATGATCGACTGCACTTCGGCCGGGGCCATCGCATTGATCACGAACTGCGCCGGATTGTCCGACCAGAGCACGATATCGACCCGCTCGCCGTTCAATTCGTTGGAGACAGCCTGCACGCGCGAGCCACGCATACCGATGCAGGCACCGATCGGATCGGTGCGGGTGTCGTAGGCAATGACGGCGATCTTGGCCCGGTCGCCCGGATCGCGGGCGCAGGCCTTGATTTCGACCAGACCCTGGCCGACTTCCGGAACTTCGAGCTTGAACAGCTCCATCATGAATTCGGGCGCGGCACGGCTGATGAACAGCTGCGGGCCGCGCGGTTCGCTGCGTACGTCGAACAGATAGCCGCGCACACGGTCGCCGGCACGCACGACGTCGCGCGGGATGGCCTTGTCCTTTGGGATGAAGGCTTCGGCGTTACCGCCGAGATCGACGTAGACGTTGCCGCGCTCGACACGTTTGACGATACCGGTCACCAATTCACCGACGCGGTCTTTCCACGCCTCGATGACCTGGTTGCGCTCGGCCTCGCGTACGCGCTGTACGATCACCTGCTTCGCTGCCTGTGCGGCGATACGACCGAATTCCGGATTCTCGATCTGCTCTTCGATGTAATCGCCGACTTCCACACCTTCGACTTCGTCGATGGCATCCATCAGGCGGGTCTGGCGATCAGGGGATTCCATCACCACATCGTCGGCGACCACTTCCCAACGGCGGAAGGTCTCGTAACTGCCGTCCTTCGGATTGATGGACACGCGCGTCAACACATCTTGCTCATGGAAACGCTTCTTGGCCGCCGTCGCCAGCGCTGCCTCAAGGGCTTCGATGATCACCGACTCCGGCACGCCCTTTTCATTGGCGACCGCATCGACGACAAGCAGGAGTTCCTTACTCATTCTGTTACGCCTCTAAAGCTTGAATGTCGTGACTTGATTGGAAGAGAAGACCGTGGTGCCGCATCTGCACAAGTGCACTTCGCGAACGAAGCGCCAGAATATCGTTCAAACATCGGAAGACCGCTTGCCCGAAGGCTTTCCGGCCGGCCTTTTGCCGGTCGATTTCTTCCCTGGGGCGTGCTTGCCGACTGCCTTCTTGCCGACTGTTTTCTTTCCGGGTTTCGCCTGTGGTTCCTGCTTTGCCGGACCGAAACCCAGCGCCGCCCAATCGGGAACCAGACGTGCCTTCTCGATATTCTCGAAAGCGACCGAAACAGGCTGCGGCTCTGGTTTGGCATCGACTTCGATATCGATACGCTCGCCTTCGACCGCGACGATCCTTCCCTGCAGCCTGCGACGCCCATCCTGCGGAAGCATCAGCACGATCTTGACCTGCTCGCCGAGGAAACGCGCGAACTGCGCCGGGGTGAACAAGGGACGATCCACGCCCGGTGACGAGACTTCCAGCGTGTAGTGACTGCTGATCGGATCCTCGACATCGAGCTGTGCGGACACCTCCCGGCTGACCGATTCGCAATCTTCGATGCCGACCATGCGCGGCGCTTCCGCGTCGCCCACCGCGTCCTGCGGAATGTCGATATACAGCCGCAACAACGCACCGCCCGGCGAAGGCAGATACTCGACGCCGAGCAGCTCCAAGCCCAGAGCTTGCACGGTCGGCGAAAGCAGATTCGAGATGTCGGTGGCCTTGTCCGCCATAAAACTCCCGGAAAGAAAAAGGGGCCTTGCGGGCCCCTTGTCCAATACCGCTGGATTTCGGCGTCGAAGCGCAGCTCATGCCTCGACCAAGCCCGACTTCCCTGTTCGTCGGTCGCCTATCAGCAAGGCGACTTGGGAACGCGAAAAGCTGGTAGCGGGGGCAGGATTTGAACCTGCGACCTTCGGGTTATGAGCCCGACGAGCTGCCAGACTGCTCCACCCCGCATCAGAAGCGGAATTATGGTGATCCGGTCATAAAAATGCAAGCCATCATTCGAAAACAGGCCGATCCGCCGACATGCGCCGCACAGTTCGGCGCGTGCATGTTCGCTTATGCAAAAGCTTTCTGACACCAGGCCATGATCGGGTTCCAGGCCACGCCCAGCACGAGCAGCGACAGCGCATTGGCTGCAAACACAACGCGAACCGACAGATCGTCCCGCTGGGTCATCAACGCGCGTCCATCCGAAAAATCAGGCTCGTCGAAATACATCGCACGGATCACGCGCAGATAGTAGAACGCACCGATCACTGCAAACACGATGCCTACGATCACCAGCCAGACCTGACCGCCTTCCCAGGCTGCGCGCAGCACAGCCAGTTTGGCCCAGAAGCCGAGGAATGGCGGCACACCGGCGAGTGAGGCCATCACGCACAGGACCAGACCCGCCATCCACGGACTACGCGCGTTGAGCCCCTTGAAATCATCGATGCGGTCAGCTTCGAAGCCGCGCCGCGACAATACGACGATCGTACCGAAGGCCGCCGCCGCCATCACCGCATAGCAGATGGCGTAGAACATGCCGGCCGCATAACCGACCACCCCACCGCCCGACAGTCCCATCAGCAGGAAACCGACATGAGAGACCGTTGAATAGGCCAACATGCGC
>JANLSB010000695.1:0-2207 GCA_031362125.1 Lysobacterales bacterium
GGATCGCGCACGTCACCTTCACGCTGGCATTCGTCACGGTCGTGATCTCCTCGCGCATGTCGGAACTGGACAAATCGCTGGAAGAAGCGGCGATGGACCTCGGCGCCAATCGGATCAAGGTGTTTTTCCAGATCACCCTGCCGATCATCGCGCCAGCGCTGGTCGCTGGCTGGCTGCTGGCGTTTACGCTGTCGCTGGACGACGTGGTGATTTCCAGTTTCGTCACCGGACCGGGTTCTACGACCCTGCCGATCAAGGTCTTCTCCTCGGTGCGTCTGGGTCTGAACCCGAAGATCAATGCGCTGGCGACGATCATGGTCGCTGTGGTTTCGCTGGTTGCGGTGATCGGCTGGTGGTGGATGCGTCGAGAGGAGCAGCGGCGCCAGCGCGACATGCAGCTCGCTGTGCAGGACAACGGCTGACATCGGAGAAGTTTGCAGGATGAGCATCGAATTGATCCACCCGTGGACCGGTCAGGTCGACTACGTCTACGACTACGTCGGCGAGGCCGAAGTCGAACGCGTACTGCACGCCGCAGCGCAGGCCGCGCCGGGATGGGCCGGGCGCAGTCTCGACGAACGCGGCGCGATGATGCGCATGGTCGCCGCGCGCCTGCGCGAGCAGCGCGAGGCCATCGCCGCGACAATGACCGCCGACATGGGCAAGCTGCACCGCGAGGCGCTGATCGAAATCGAGAAATCCGCGTCGGCCTGCGAATACTATGCCGACCACGCCATCGACTATCTGCGCGACGGCATGATCGCGACCGAGGCGCAGCGCAGCTATGTCACCTACGAGCCGCTCGGCTGCATTTTCGCGGTGATGCCGTGGAATTTTCCGATCTGGCAGGTCTTCCGGTTTCTTGCGCCCGGATTGATGGCAGGCAATGTCGCGGTGCTCAAGCATGCGACCAACGTGCCGCGCTGCGCGGATGCGATCGCCCGCGTGCTGCGCGACGCAGGCATTCCGGAAGGCGTATTCGGCGTGCTGCACATCGACAATTCGATGGCGTCGCGCGTCATCGCGGACCGGCGGGTCAGGGCTGTGACCTTGACCGGCAGCGAACGCGCCGGCAGCGCGGTGGCGTCCGCCGCCGGCAAACACCTGAAGAAGTGCGTGATGGAGCTCGGCGGCAGCGACCCGTTCGTGGTGCTCGACGACGCGGATCTCGATGTCACCATTCCTGCCGCGATCGCCTCGCGCTTCGGCAACGCCGGGCAGACCTGCATCGCCGCCAAGCGTTTCATCGTCACGCCCGGGATCGCGGAAACGTTTGTCGCACGCTTTGTCGAAGCCGCTGGCAAGCTCGCCGTCGGCGATCCGGATCTCGACACCACCACGCTCGCACCCATGGCTCGCGCCGATCTTCGCGATGAAGTGCATGACCAGGTGCAGCGCAGCGTCGCGGCGGGTGCGAAGCTGCTGATCGGCGGAACGCCGGGGCAGGGCGGTTCGCACTATCCGGCGACGATCCTCGACCACGTCGTGCCCGGCATGCCCGCATACGGCGAGGAACTGTTCGGCCCTGCCGCGAGCATTCTCCGCGCCCGCGACGACGACGATGCCGTGCGCATCGCCAACGATACCGACTTCGGCCTCGGCGCCAGCGTGTGGACCGCCGACAAGGCGCGCGGCGAAGCCGTCGCCCGCCGCCTGCAGGCCGGCGCGACGTTCGTCAACGCGATCGTTCGCAGCGATGTGCGGCTGCCGTTCGGCGGCACCAAAACCTCAGGTTTCGGCAGGGAACTCGCCGAACACGGCATCCACGAGTTCATGAATATCAAGACGGTGTATGTGGCTTAGATAGAGGAGTTGGCAGGCTGCTGGAATACCTGCACAAGCGGGTTTTCAGCCGCCCGGCTTTCAGCAATGTGATCGCGCAGCCATGGATAGCTGCGCCGGCCAGGCAAACGCGTAAGCGATTGATTGGCCGCAAGCCAGTCCGGGCATGCACCGGGCTGGCGACCTGAAAAACCTGCTGGAAGCAGGTTTTTCAGCAACCTGTCTGGCGACACGGGGTCGAAATAGAAGCGACTCCAAAGCTGACGAACGCTTGCGTAACGCACAACCTCAACTGGAAGGAAATACATGTTCAGTCACGTGATGGTCGGATCAAACGACATTGAGCGCACAAAGCGGTTCTACAATGCCGTCCTGGGAATCCTCGGAGCAGGTGAGCCTCTGCAAAACGCGGCGAAGACCGGACA
>JANLSB010000743.1:0-1990 GCA_031362125.1 Lysobacterales bacterium
GGTGATACAATTCTTCCGGTGTGCCCACCTGTTCCTGCTGCCCGTCTTTCAGCAACGCCACGCGATCGGCGAGTTCGAGCGCCTCCTCCTGGTCGTGCGTGACGAAGATCGTGGTCAGCCCCGTGCGCTCGTGAATTTCGCGCAGCCAGCGGCGCAGCTCGCGGCGCACCTTGGCGTCGAGCGCGCCGAACGGTTCATCCAGCAGCAGGATGCGCGGCTCGATGGCGAGCGCACGCGCGAGCGCCACGCGCTGGCGTTGTCCGCCGGAGAGCTGGCTGGGATAGCGATCACCGAGACCGTCGAGCTGCACGAGCGCGAGCAGCTCCGCCACGCGCGCCTTGATCGCTGCGCTGTTGGGCTTGTCCTTGCCGCGTTTGGCCTTCAGCCCGAACGCCACGTTCTGCGCGGCGGTCATGTGCCGGAAGAGCGCATAGTGCTGGAACACGAAGCCGATGCGACGATCGCGCACCTTCTGCGTCAGCAGGTTCTGGTCCTGGAAGCGCACGGCGCCGGCGTCGGGCGCCTCCAGCCCAGCGATACAGCGCAGCAGCGTCGTCTTGCCGGAGCCCGACGGCCCGAGCAACGCGATGAACTCGCGGTCCTCCGCGCGCAGCGACACGCCGTTCAGCGCGGGAAACTTCCCGAAACTCTTGCGGATATCCTCGATCTCGAGCGGCATGGTCTCTCTCAGTGCCGTCGCTGCGCGGCCAGTTCCCCGGAGAACCGGGATTCCAGCACCGTCTTCACGACCAGGGTCACCAGCGCGAACATGGCGAGCAGGGACGCGATCGCGAACGCCGCGACGAAGTTATATTCATTGTAGAGGATTTCCACGTGCAACGGCATCGTGGATGTCTGGCCGCGGATGTTGCCGGAGACGACCGACACCGCGCCGAACTCGCCCATGGCCCGTGCGGTGCACAGCAGAACCCCGTACATCAGCGCCCACTTCACGTTGGGCAGCGTCACCTGCCAGAAGGTGCGCCACGGCCCGGCGCCCAGCGTAGCTGCGGCCGCCTCTTCATCAGAGCCCTGCTCCTGCATCAACGGGATAAGTTCGCGCGCAACGTACGGGAACGTCACCAGTGTCGTCGCCAGTACGATGCCCGGCACCGCGAAGATGATCTGGATGTTGTGTTCGTCGAGATAGGGCCCGAACCAGCCGTGCACGCTATAGAGCAGGACGTACACAAGGCCGGAGATCACCGGCGAGACCGAGAGCGGTAGATCGATCAGCGTCAGCAGCGCACCCTTGCCCCAGAAATCGAACTTGGTGATCGCCCACGCCGCCGACAGCCCGAACACCACGTTGAGCGGCACCGAGATCGCAGTGACCAGCAGCGTGAGCTTGATCGCGGCCAGCGCGTCGGTTTCGTGGAACGCCGCGAAGTAGGCCTCCGCGCCCTTGCGGAACGCTTCCATGAACACCGCCGCCAGCGGCATCACCAAGATCAGCAGCACGTAGCCGAGCGCGATCGCGATCAGCAGACCGGCAAACCATGGCGCATCCCGCGGCGGCGCCCGTTGCACATGCCCGCTCATGCCTGGCTCTTCCGGGTCATGGCGTCATGCAGCGCGTTGAGCACGAACAGGATGACGAACGAGATCATCAGCATCGCCAGACCGATGGCGGCGGCGCCGGCGTAATCGAACTCCTCAAGCTTGATGACGATCAGCAGCGGCGCGATCTCCGACACCATCGGCAGGTTGCCGGCGATGAAGATCACCGAGCCGTACTCGCCCACCGCGCGCGCGAACGCGAGGGAGAAGCCGGTGAGCAGCGCAGGCGCGATCGCCGGCCAGATCACCTGCGTGATCGTGCGCCAGCGCGAGGCCCCGAGTGTCGCCGCCGCTTCTTCCACGTCGACCGCGAGATCGGCCAGAACGGGCTGCACCGCGCGAACCACGAACGGAAAGCCGATGAAGATCAACGCAACCATGACGCCGAGCGGCGTATAGGCGATCTGGATGTTATGCGGCGACAGCAGGC
>JANLSB010000071.1:0-7503 GCA_031362125.1 Lysobacterales bacterium
TGTTCGCTTGTCGGAGTCACTTCGCACCCTCTCGGCACAGCACCTGCAACGTGTTCGCGTCGGTATTCGCCTTCACCGCCAACGCGGCGCTGGCCAGCAGCGTACGTTGCAGTTCGCCCTTGATCGGTCGGGTTTCGATGCAGCGCAATTCAGCGCCTTGGCCATAGAGCGTGATGTCGCGGATGCGCGCGGCCAGCGCTTTGTCTTTCGGTGCGAGCGTCAACGTCCAGCGCGCACGCTCGCCCTGTACACCGACGCGGTAGTCGCGTTCGATCCGGGCGCGGTCGCCAGCGAGCAATGCGCCGAAGCTGGTCTGCAGAGTAGCGAGTTCCGGCGCCCGCGACAGCGAGAACGTGCGCGGCGGTTTGCCGTCGCGGGCGATGCTGGCTTCACCGGCACCGGATTTCGACGACACGATCGTGGTGGTTTCGCGATAGGGCGCGCGCACCTCGCGCACCAGCGTGTCCTCGCGCGGGCGGCGGTATTCGCCGGACAGACGCAACGCCTGCTTCAGCAGCGGCGACTCGCGCACTTCGACGAACGCGGTGCGCATCGGCGCCGGCCGCGCCAACGCCTGCAGAATCCACCCGCTGTCGATGCTCTGCGCGCATGCCGGAGCAGCAAACAGGACGAGTGACCAGACGAGACTGGCAGTCTGCTGAAATACCCGTCGCAGCGGGTTTTCAGCAGCCTGACAACGCAGCCAGGGATGGCTGCGCCGGCGAAGCAAGCGCGCAAGCGATTGATTCAGCAACTTGCTAGACGGAGCGGTTCGGCGTGGCATGGTCGGCAACAGCATGATCGGCATCGGCGTGCGGCGCCTCGACGCCCCAGAAATCGTAGAAGTTGAACCAGTTGTACGGCGCCTGGCGCGCCACATCCTCCAGCCGTGCGGCGTAACGGCGGATCAGGGCCTCGATCGCGGTCTTGCGCTCCGAGCGCGGGATGACGATGTCGTCGCTGAAATTCTCGAAGATCAGATCGTAGCGGTTACCGCCGCGATACAAGCCGAAACCGAGCGTAACCGGCGCCTTCAGCGCGGCGGCGATCAACCATGGCGCGGTGGGGAATGGCGCCTCACGGCCGAAGAACGGCGCCATCACCGTCTGCCCGCCCGGATGCGCGCGGTCGATCAGCAGCGCGACCAGTGCGCCCTCCTGCACCGCCTGCTGGATCGACAGCATCAATCCGGGACCATCCTGGCCGGCATCGATCACGGTCGCCGCGATCTCGGGGTTGAGCGCATCGAGCAGCTCGGTCACCGCGCGGTTGTGGGCTTTGTCCAACACCACGCGAATGGTGTATTCCGGCCGCTGCCGCGCCAGCACCCGCAGCACTTCGAAACTGCCCAGGTGCGAGCCGAACAGCAGCATGCCGCGTCCCTGGTCCAGATGTGCGTGGAGTTCGTCGAGGCCGCGGACGTTGACCTCGAAGCGCCGCGCCAGTCGTTCAGGACCCTCGCCGAGAAGAAAAACACGATCGAGGATGGTCGCGGCGAAGGTGTGCACATGTTTCGCGGCGTCCAGAAGTGTTGCCGGACGACCGAGCGGGCGCGCGAGCCATGCGCGGGAAGCGTCGCGCTCCGGGCCTCGGCGGATCAGGAAGTACAGCGTGATCGGATACAGCAGCAGGCGCGAAAGCGCCCGCCCACCGTAACGGCCGATGTTGCGAATCAACCACAGCGCAAAGCGACCTCCCCCTTCGGGGCGCTGTTTCCACTCGGTGCTCACGCTCGCACCTTCATGGTCGTACCTTCATGATCGTACCTTCACGATGCGGCCCTGCTTCCGCGCGGTCTTCATGCCGCGCGCACTTCGCCACTGGCGAGAATGCTCTCGCCACGCAGCACCCGGAACCGCCAGCGCGGCGGCGCATCGTCCGCATCGGCCAATCGCTCCAGCACGATGCTCGCAATCTCGCCGGGCAGCAGCGGCTGCACGAATTTCACCTGCGGCATGCGCAGCGGACCCAGCGCGCCATGCGTGCTTTCGATCGCAGCGAGGACATGGTCGAGCACGACCACGCCGGGCACGATCGGCTGGCCCGGGAAGTGGCCTGGCAGACAGGGGTGATCGTGGGCGATCGTGAATGCCATCGCAGGATTCACCTGCAAGGCGTCTTCTGGATGACTCATGCGGACCCGTCCCGGTCCATCATCGCGACCACCGCAGCATGGGCTTCGTTGGCCAGGGCCTGGCGGTCCGTACCGGTGGTGGCCAGCGGCGTGCCGATGCGCACCGTGATCGTGCCGGGACGGACCCGGAAGAGGCCGTCGATCGGCAAGACCGCGCCGGCCCCGGCGATCGCCACCGGCAGCACGTCGACGCCGGCATCGATCGCCGCCTGGAAAGCACCGCCCTTGAAGGCGGCTACGCGACCATCGCGGCTGCGGGTGCCTTCGGGGAAAATGCACAGCGTGCCGCCGGCGCGCAACAGATCCGCAGCCTCGCGCAGCATTTTCGGTCCAGCGCGACGGTTGTCGCGATCGATGAACAGCATGCCGGTGACTTTTGCGTAGCGGCCGACCAGCGGCACCCGGGTCATCTCCTGTTTCAGGACGAAGCGCAGCGGTACCGGCACGGCGCGGAACAGCGCGCAGATGTCGATCACCGACTCGTGGTTGGCGACGATCATGCAGGGCCTGGACCAGTCGATCGCTTCGCTGCCTTCGACAGAAAACCTGACGCCCGCACCCCGCAGCAACCCGGGCGCCCAGACCCGCGATGCGGTGCGCAGCGGGATTCGCGGCGAACGCATCACCGCCCCGATCGACAGCACGATCACGATGCCCACCGCGGTCCACGACAGCATGAACGCCAGTTGCAGCGCGTTGCACAGCGACCATAGCCAGCGTATCGGCACAGACTCGCGCCGCTGCCGGTCTTCGGCGGGCAGGGACACATCAACAGACGACACGGCGCATGACCTCCGAAGGTGGGGCATATCGTGCAATGGCCGGGCGCGGCCGTTGGCGGCGGTCGCTCATGGCGGCGCCCCGGTACGGTCGGAGCGGAAAAAATCGCGCCAGAACGCGGGCCCGAGCGCGGCCATCCGACGGGCGAAGTCGAAGATATTGCGATAGGGCCGCACTGGAAACACGAATTTCCGCACCTGGTATTCGATCAGCGCAAAGCCGCCGAGTACGCCGTAATTGGCGATGTTGGCGACCAGCGACCACTGCGCATTGGTCACGGTCAACGGCGTTTCGATCCCCAACCTCAGCAGCACGCCATCCGGCACCGCGATCAACGCGAGGATCAGATTCACCAGCGTCAACAGCATCAACAGCAGCGCCCAGGCCAAGGTGAGATTGCGGGTGTACTTGATGTATCGCGGCTGCAGCGTGTCGGGCGTCTCGCCGTACAGCGCCGCCACGACTTTCGTGATCAAGGGTACGCGGCCGGCCAACAGGCTGCGCCCGAACCACCAGCCGATCATCGCGGTGAACAGCGGCGGCACCAGCAGCAGCAGGGTCAGAGCCTGTTCCGACCGCGCCAGCCCTGACAGCACGACCGCAGTCGCGGCCAACGCGAACCATGCGCCCGGACGTCGGCGTGAAAGCGGATCGATCAACACCAGCAGTACGAGATCGCCCAGCGCGAACACCGCCAGCATCTGCGATTGGCAGGTGCCCGCAACATGCGCCAACAGCGCGTACGCCGCCAACAACAGCAGCCGCAGTGCAGCGATCACTCCGTCTTTTGCTGTTCGACGTGCGCCGACAGCGCACGCAGCGAGCCGAAAATCCGGCGGTTGTCGTCGTTGTCAGAACGCAGTTGGAAGCCGTACTGCTTGCTGATCGCCAACGACAGTTCAAGCGCATCGATCGAATCCAGACCCAGCCCGGCGCCGAACAGCGGAGCGTCCGGGTCGATTCCGGCGGGTACGACACCGTCGAGATTCAAGCTCTCGACCAGCAGTTCCGCCAGCTGAAGTTCGGCGGGAGTCAATGCAGACATGGCAAACGATCCAGATTCAAAGGAGACATCGCCGCACGAAACACCCATCGGGGCCGCCGCGCAACGTCATCGGGCGTGCCGACCGGCAATGCAGGTCGGCCTGAGATGGGGGAGGGTGTGCCGAAGCCGGTGTCGCCGACCTGTCAAACCGGGCAGTGTCGGTGCACCACGGGGTATGATGCCAGTCTCAGACCGCAACAAGAAGAGCATGACGGCCCAATTCGGCGTGGAGCGTACGGGAACGGACAACCCGGCATCGGCCAAGCCCACCGTGACATGCGATGTCCTGGTGATCGGCGGCGGCCCGGCAGGATCCACCGCAGCGATCAATCTGGCCCGGCGCGGCTGGCAAGTGCTGATGCTGGAGAAGGACCGTCACCCCCGCTTCCACATCGGCGAATCCCTGCTGCCGATGAATCTGCCGATCCTCGACCGCTTGGGCGTGCTGGAACGGGTCGAAGCCATCGGCGTGCGCAAAATCGGCGCCGATTTCCCGCGTCCGGGAGACCCGAAGGACGCGCGCGGCAGGAATTCCGGGAATGCAGGTCAGTACGAAGGCACAGACCAGGCCGCAGACCAGGACACCCATGTATTCAGGTTCGATCGCGCCCTGACCGCCGGCTGCACACACGCGTTCCAGGTCCGACGGGATGAATTCGATCAGATGCTGTTCGAAGCCGCACGGGAAGCCGGCGCCGATGCGCGCGATGGCGTGGCCGTCACCGCCGTGGCGTTCGCCAGCAACGGCCGGCTCGACCGTGCCCTGGCGCGAAACGCCGACGGCCAGACATTCGAAGTGCGCCCCCGTTACCTCATCGACGCCAGCGGCCGCGACACCTTTCTGGGCAGCCAGCTGAAGCTCAAGCAAAAAAACCCGAAGCACCAGTCTGCAGCGCTGTTCAGTCATTTCCGCGGCGTCGCGCGGCGGCCGGGCGAAGATGCCGGAAACATCACCATCGAGCGCTTCGCCCATGGCTGGGTGTGGATGATCCCGCTCCGCGACGACGTGATGAGCATCGGCGCGGTGTGTTCGCCCGCATACCTGAAGCAACGCTGCGGGGACAGCGACGCCTTCCTGCTGCAGACACTGCGCGGCATTCCGACGGTATGGGCGCGGATGCCCGGCGCAGAACGCATCGCTCCGGTGCACGCCACCGGCAACTATTCCTACGCCTGTCGACGGATGGCCGGCCCGGGGTGGGCGATGGTGGGTGACGCCTATGCCTTCATCGACCCGATCTTCTCCTCCGGCGTGTATCTGGGCATGCACGGCGCCGAGCGCGCCGCCGGTATGGTCGATGCCGCGCTGCGTGAGCCCGCGGGCGAAGCCGCGCTGCAGCGCGCGATGCAACGCAGCTTCGACCGCGGCCTGAAACAGTTCTCGTGGTTCATCTACCGCTTCACCACACCAGTGATGCAACGCCTGTTCGCCCATCCACGCAACAATTTCCAGGTCGAACAGGCAGTGATTTCGATGCTGGCCGGCGACGTGTTCGACAATCCGGCGGTGCTGCGCCGTCTGCGATTGTTCAGGTTGATCTATGCGATCAACGCTGTTTCCATGGCGCCGCAGGCGCTGCGCGGCTGGTGGCACCGGCGTCGCGGGCGCCGAGCCGGTTTCAGCGGAGACACCCTGCAGACGGAGCATTCATGAGTCAGGCGATGTACCACGCCGGCCCGCGCACGGCGCTGGCGGTCGACTATGTGCAGGCCGGCGCGCCGGACGCGCTGCTCACCGCCAATACGCTTGCGGTGTTCGGCTTCGGCAACGATGCCCCGCACTGCGACGATCCCCGGTATCTGCGCATACCGCTGCAACCCTACGGAACCGCGCCGTTCGAATGCTGGCGCTGCGCCGCCCAGGTCGAGTACGGCCGCCACGGCGACCCGCAGACCAGCCAGATCCGCTGGTCCACCGACGGCCAACTCACCTTCGGCGTGATCGAAATCGACGAGCCTGCGGGCGAGCACCCCGATCACAGCGACATCAGCGAGGCCGCCGAACGGGCCTACTCGCAGCTGGTCGATTTCGTCTCCGGCAGCCGCACCCCGCATCTGCTGCGGGTGTGGAATTATCTCGACGCGATCACCCAGGGCGACGGCGACACTGAACGCTATCGTCAGTTTTGCGTCGGTCGGGCGCGCGGTCTGGGCCGTTTCGACATCACCGAACTGCCGGCGGCAACCGCCATCGGTCGCTGCGACGGCCAGCGCACCCTGCAGGTCTACTGGCTGTCGGCGGATCGTCGCGGCACGCCGGTGGAAAATCCGCGCCAGCTCAGCGCCTACCGCTACCCACGCGAATACGGCCCGCAGTCGCCGAGTTTTGCCCGCGCGATGTTGCCGCCGCCGGGCAGCGCGATGCCGCTGCTGCTCTCCGGAACCGCCAGTGTGGTCGGCCATGCTTCGCAACACGTCGGCGAACTGCTGGGCCAGATCGGCGAGACGTTCGCCAATTTCGATGCACTGCTGGCAGAAGCGCGTCGCCACGAGCCGTCGCTGCCGGCCGGGTTCGGCAGCGGTACACGGCTGAAAGTCTATGTGCGCGACGCCGATGACCTGCCACTCGTGGCGCAGGCGCTGGATGTCCGCTTCGGTACCAGCGTGCCGCGGCTGCTGTTGCATGCCGCGATCTGCCGTCGCGAACTGGCGGTGGAAGTCGACGGCGTGCACGCCTGAGCGCTTGAATTCGCCGGCTGCGCATCCATCTTGCCGCTGTCGGCCTGCGCATTCGCAGCCATCCATTCAAGGGGAAGCACGTGGGACTGATCAGTCTGCTCTGGGGCATCGTCGGGATGCTGCTGATGTTCATCGGGCTGGTGCCGCTGCTCGGTTGGGGCAACTGGCTGGTGATTCCCTTCGCCGGCGTCGGCGCGATCATCGCCGCGATCGGCATCCTGCTGACTTCATCCGAAAAACGCGGACGTGCGAAAGCCGGACTGCTCCTCAACGCCATCGTCATCATCGCCGCCGCGATCCGATTGAACATGGGTGGCGGGATCATCTGACGCCGCCTCCGGCGGTCACGGCGCGATTCGCCGCGACCGCTATCGTTCGACTGGCTCAGACCATGACGCTGCGCGGCGCCAGTTCGCGTTCAGGCGGCAGCGGCTGCGTCGGCGCAAGCTTGTTCTGCTGCTCGATCAGCGTGTCGACCTTCTGCGTGCTTGTTTCGACGGTCTGCTGCACCGCGACGTCCCGTGGCAGTACGGTACGCCGACTCGCCGGATCTTCGACATTGCCCATGACGCCGATCAACAGCGTCGCGTCCCTGTTCTGGACGACGGTGACGACGCGCGGCAGACCGTCGGCCATGGACTGGGCTGCCAAGGCGGCGGCGGCGTTCGGCCGGTCGCCGGTCGCCAACCCCGAGCTGGGGTCCGCGCATGCAGACAAACATCCCGCATAACGTGCGTGCTGCGGATGGTCCGGCGACGTCAACAGAGTGTGCTTGTCGGGTGCGATCGACGCAGGCTCGATCGACGCAGGCTCGATCGACGCACTCTCTTCTGCACGCTACACAGGCGGAGGTCCGCTCTCGATC
>JANLSB010000785.1:0-4816 GCA_031362125.1 Lysobacterales bacterium
GCACACGCGCTACCGGCTGGTCGGCGTCGGTCTGGGTGGCTTTCGCGATCGCGATGGGTTGCCGCCTCAGCCGGAGCTGTTTTCGTCGTGACTGCAATCAAGAACTGTCATCCCGAGCGTAAGCGAGGGATCTTTTGTTGATCGTTCGAATCGACAAGAAAAAGCAGCTCCCCCGCTTTCACTCGAGATGACGAAAAAAGATGAAGCCCGCTCTATCGTTCCGTTTTTGGTTTCCTCGACTTCGCTGTCGACGCCTTCACCAATGCCACCGCTTTCGCGGCGTCGATCCGACCGTAGCCGAATTTGTTGGAATAGCCGTTGGCTTTGTACGCCGATGCGGGGCCGATTTTTTTCGCGCTTGAGATCAGCGTCGCGCGCACGTCTTCGGCGGCCATCTCCGGCTTGAGCGACAGCATCAATCCGCAGAGGCCAGCGACCAGCGGCGCTGCCGACGAGGTACCGCCGAAGACGTTGGTGAACAGGCCGTCGGCGCCGCCCGCAGCCGCGTCGCCGATGTTGAAGCCGCGCCCCGGCGTGGACACGTCGGTGGTGAAGATGCCGCGGCTGCCGCCGTTCGACGGCGCGACCACGCAGACCTGGGGGCCGCGATTGGAATAGTCGGCCAGTTCGTCCGCGTCGGTGGAGGCGCCGACCGCGATCGCGTTGGGGTCGGAGGCCGGGTAATCGACGCGCGCGAGGGCATCGTTGCCGGTCGCGCACACCACCACCGTGCCGCGACCCTTGCGGCCCATGCGACGCGCGTCCTGCAGCGCGAATTCGATGTCGGGGCTCTTGGCGCCGCCCCACGAGCACGAGATCACATCGGCGAATGCGGCGGCGTAGCGGATCGCATCGGCCACCTGGCTTTCGCGGGCGAGATCGTCGGCGTGGAAGACCTTGACCGGCAGCAGTCGGCAATTCGGCGCGAGACCATAGCAACGCGGACCTCGACCGACCGCGACGCCGGCGCAGCAGGTGCCGTGGATATCGTTTCCGCTCATCTGCTCGAAAGGCGCGCGGAAGCGCTTCGGACGCGGATTGAAGTGATCGATATCGTTGTCGGGCAGATAGAAGTCGCGGCCGCAGACATCGCGCGGCTCGTCCGGATCGGCATTGCGCAGGATGTTGCCGCGCAGTTCGGGGTGTTCGACATCAATGCCGTCGTCGAGCACCGCGATGGTGATGGCGCGTTTCCCGCGCGTGATCTGCCAGGCCTTGCCGGCGCCGATCAGGCGCAGATGCCACTGCTTCGAGGAGGGCGTGCCGATGGCATGATGTGCGCTGCGACGGAACTGCGAGACGAAGTTCGGCGCCGCGAACGCCACTTCGTCCAGCGTACTCAGCCGCGCAGCCAGCCGCACCAGTTCCTCGCCCGGATGCCGCATCCCAGTGTCGGTGAGGATCATCTGATCGGGAATCATGGCGTTGCGTGCGCGCAGCGTCAGCCCGTGGTCGCGCAGGATCGCGCTGCGGATCTTTGCCGACGCCTCGGGCCTGAAGCGCAGCACGATTTCCTTGTACAGGATCCGCATCAGCTGCGATTCGCGGTCCATGTACGCGGTGATGGTCTTGCGTTCGAGCGCATTGCTCAACGCTTTGGTCGCCGACCTCGCGCGCGCCGCAGTCGGTGCTTTCGTGCCGCCGCGACTCGGCACCTCGAAGAAGGTCTGCGCAGCGCGCATGACCCGCCCGGTCGCCATCGCCGCGAGTGGCGTGCCCGACAGGTGGGCGATGGTTTCGCCGCCGACAGCCTCGAAGCTCAGCGGCAGGCGATCGAGCTCGATCCATTCGCCACTGGCCATGCGCATGCCGATATCCGAGCGGGTGGCGGTTTCGACGGTGATCACGGTATTTTCCGCCGGATCGGCGAAGAGGGGATTCATGGTGGCCTCACATCCTGTAAGTCCTGTAAGAGACTTGTAGCGGGCAGAGGCTTATGACCGACTGAACGCGCTTTCGGCGTCGAACCATACCGCTTCGATCTGCTCGTCGTCTTCGATCTTTCCGCTCACGTCGGGCAGGAAGACATCGCTGCCGCCAGCGGGTTTGAACAGCGCCTGCTGTCGGGTGAATTTGGCGCGCCCGACGAACTCCAGGCCGTATGTGGTGGCGACGCTCTGCAGTTTCTGCTCGCTGGCATCGTTGTCGAAGCGCAGCGACAGCAGGCCGGTCGGGTAACGATAATGACCGGCGTCGTCGACCATGGCTGGCAACACCACGAAGTCCGGGCCGAGCAGCCGATGTAGATCACGCCAGCCTGCGCGCGCGCTTTTCGGCGACTTGTTCAGCTTCACGACCCAGCCGCGCGTACGCCCGCCCAGCGGTTCGACGCTGGCCAGGCCATCCAGGCGGGAAAGGCCGGCGGCCTGCGTCGTCGGGGATACGGGCCTGACGACGAAAAGACCGGGACTGATGTGTTCTGAAGTGGACGACATGACGTCCTTTAAGGTGCTGGTTGCTGAACGCGTCGCTTGCCGACGCAGGACACTGGATATCACAGCCTGAGACGCATGCGCAACCGTGACGGAGACCTCAGCTGAACGAACGGTCGGCCGGCGGACTCGCCGGTCCCCCATCCGGCGGGTAGCCCATCTCAATCTTCTTTCCTGAACGTGATCGGCGTGCAGTACGGTACTTGCCACGCCGCCGCTTCCAGCAGCGCCATGCCGCCCAACACGTGCTGGGCAGCGCGGATGACGCCAGCATGGGTCACGATCAGATGCGGGGTTTGCAGCGTGTTCAGAGTGTCGCGCAGGCGCATGGCGACATCGATGAAGCATTCCCCGCCGGGAGGACGGAAACCGGCCACATCTTCGGCCCAGCGGCCGAGGTCGGCGCGCGGCAGGGCCGACCAGGACTGGCCTTCCCAATCACCGAAGTCCATTTCCTGCAGGCGAGGATCCACCGTGACCGGGTGCGGGCCGGAGACCGCACGGGCCAAATCCAGGCAGCGTTGCGCGGGGCTGCTGCGGATCGGCAGCGCCGGAAGGCTCTGCAGCGTTGCCGCCGCTGCGGCGATGTCGCCCGCGTCGACGCGAAGATCCTGGCGCCCGTAGCACAGGCCCACGACCTCGCGCAGCGGTGGATGGCGGAGGAAGATGTGGCCCGGTGTCATCCGCTCAGTCCAGCGCATTCAACGCAGCGAGGCAGGCGAGACCGAACGCGATTTCGCCCAGTTGCTCGCAGCAGCCCAGGCCATCGCCGGTGTATCCACCAAGCCGGCGGCGGTACCAGCGGGCGCAGAAAACCCGCACCAGCGGCAGTGCGGCGGCGCCGGCCAGCAGCGGCAGAGCGAACTGCGGTGCCTTCGTGCCGAAGTAGGCGGAGCACACTGCGACCGGGGTGAAGCCGAGCACCAGCGTCGCCAGCAGATTGCCGATACGCAGGTGCTGTGCCACCGGCTTCGCTTTGGCATCGCTGTCGATGCGGACGTATGGCAGTGTCGCCATCAGGCTGGCCGCCGCTGCACGCGCAGCGGGATGCGCGCAGATCAGCGCGGCCAATGTCAGCGGCAGCGGCAGTAGACACAGCAGCTGCCAGCGCATCAGCAGCGAGATGCCGAGCGCAGCTGCGCCGTAGGTGCCGATCCGCGAGTCGCGCATGATTTCCAGCGCGCGTTCGCGAGACACGTGGCCGCCTAGCGCGTCGAAGGTGTCGGCAAGCCCGTCCTCGTGGAATGCGCCGGTGACTGCGATCGTCGCCGCGAGCGCCAGCAGGGCAGCGACCGGCATCGGCAGCGCCTGTGCGCACAGCCAGAGCACGGCAGCGCCGATCAAACCGACGATCAGACCTGCCACCGGGAAGTAACGCACCGATTGCGCCAGCCAGATTGGCTCGAAGTGCTGCAACGCGGGCGTCGGCAGACGCGTGAAGTACTGCACCGCGACCAGCAGTAGCCGCAGTTCGTGGCGTAGCACGGCGATCACATCGTCGCTTCCACGTCGTCGCAGTTGGAGACGCCGGCGCTCTGGAACGTCGACATTTCACAGAGGATCGCGCAGGCGGCGCGCAGTAGCGGCAATGCGAGCATCGCGCCGCTGCCTTCGCCCAGGCGCATGCCCAGGTCGAGCAGCGGACGTGCATCCAGCAGCTTCAACCAGTGCCGATGCGGCGCTTCCGCCGAGACGTGGCCGAACACGCAGTAATCGAGCACCGTCGGCGCGATGCGCGCGGCCATGGCGACTGCTGCGGTGGCGATGAAGCCGTCGATCAAGATTACCTGACGCTTCGACGCGGCGCCGAGCATCGCGCCAGCCATCATCGCGATCTCGAAACCGCCGTAGCGCGCGAGCCATTGCAGTGGCGTGCCGCCGGTGCCGTTGCGCGCGACTGCGGCCTCGATCGCCGCGCATTTGCGCGCGATGCCGGCATCGTCGATGCCGGTGCCGCGACCGACGCATTCGGCGATCGGCGTACCGGTCAAGACATGCATCAACGCGGCGGCGCTGGTGGTGTTGGCGATGCCCATTTCGCCGAGGACAACGACGCCGCAATCAGGCAGATGCGCCCCGAGCAGCACGCCCTCCCGCAGCGCTTCGGCGCACTGTGCTTCGGTCATCGCTGGCGCATGCACGAAATTCCGAGTGCCTCGCCCCAGACTGCGCGCGAGCAGCGCCGGATGCGGCGCGAGGTCGGCGGCGACGCCGGCATCGACCACGCGCAGCCGCGCGCCGTGCGCCCGCGCGAGCACGCAGATCGCGGCGCCACCCGCGAGAAAATTGGCGACCATCTGCGCGGTCACCGCCTGCGGAAACGCGGACACGCCTTCGGCAGCAACGCCATGATCGGCGGCGAACACCAGCGCTTCGGCATGCGC
>JANLSB010000813.1:0-7148 GCA_031362125.1 Lysobacterales bacterium
ATCGTTTCGGATCGGTTTCGATGGCGCCCGGAATTCGCGGCGAAATCTCGCCGACATCGCCACACTGCGCGCGATGGCGCAGCGCTTGGTCCATCAACACCAGCGCCATCATCGCTTCGCAGATGGGCGTGGCGCGGATGCCGACGCAGGGGTCGTGGCGGCCGGTGGTGACCACTTCGACCTCCTCGCCCAGCACGTTCATGCCGCGTCCGGGCAGACGCAGGCTCGAGGTGGGCTTGAACGCCACCGAGCACACCACCTGCTGACCGCTGCTGATGCCACCGAGAATGCCGCCGGCGTGATTCGACAGGAAGCCTTCGCGGATCATTTCGTCGCGATGGAAGCTGCCTTTCTGCGCGACCGATGCGAAACCATCGCCGATCTCCACACCCTTGACGGCGTTGATCGACATCATCGCCGCGGCGAGATCGCCGTCGAGCTTGCCGTAGATCGGCTCGCCCCAGCCCGGCGGCACACCGTCGGCGACCACTGTGACGCGGGCGCCGACCGAATCGCCGGATTTGCGCAGCGCGTCCATATAAGTTTCGAGCGCCGGCACCTGCTCGGCGAGCGGCCAGAAGAACGGGTTGTCGTTGACCGCATTCCAGTCGAATGCGCCCAGCGCATGATCCGGCAACACTGCGCCCAACTGCGACAGATGACCGCGCACGGTCACACCGTGACGCTCCGCGAGCCATTTCTTGGCGACTACCGCTGCCGCCACCCGCATCGTGGTCTCGCGCGCGCTGCTGCGCCCGCCGCCGCGCGGGTCGCGGATGCCGTATTTCTGCCAGTAAGTGTAATCCGCATGCGCCGGGCGGAACTGCGCGGCGATGTTGCCGTAGTCCTTACTGCGCGCATCGGTATTGCGGACCAGCAACGCGATCGGCGTGCCGGTGGTGAGGCCTTCGTAGACGCCGCTGAGAATCTCGACCGCGTCGGTTTCATGTCGCTGCGAAGTGTGGCGGCTGCGACCGGTGGCGCGACGCTGCAGATCCTGCGCGAACTCTTCTTCCGAGATGGCCAGCCCAGGCGGACAGCCATCGATCACGCAGCCGATCGCCGGCCCGTGCGATTCGCCGAAGGTGGTGACGCGAAGCAGATGACCGAAGCTGTTGCTCACGCGGCGGGCCTCAGAACAACCCGACAGGCGCAGGCGCCGCCGCACTTGCACGCAACGCCGGGTCGCGCGCATCGGCGAGCTGGCGGATGCGGGCGTGGTAGGTCACGAGGTCACGGCATTCAGCGACGAACACGCCCATCTGCCCGACCTTGAACTCGACCCACGCCAACGGCAGTTCCGGCAGCAAGCGGCTGAGCGCGCGTTCCGATTCCCCGACTTCGCAGATCAGCACACCGTCTTCGGTGAGATGCAACGGTGCATCGCGGAGAATGCGCAGCGCAAGATCGAGACCATCGTCGCCCGCGCGCAGACCCAGTTCGGGCTCGAAGGAGTACTCCTTGGGCAGCGCGTCGGTCTCGGCGTTGGTGACATAGGGCGGATTGGTGACGATCAGGTCGTAATGCTCACCCTGCAGACCGCCGAACAGGTCCGACTTCAAGAGACGGACGTTCCCGGCATGGAGGCGTGCTTTGTTCTCGCCAGCCAGCGCCAGCGCATCGTCGCTGATATCGACGCCATCGACATGCCAGTCGGGGTTGTGGTGGCCTATGGCGATGGCGATACAGCCAGACCCGGTGCACAGATCCAAGGCGCGGCGTACTTCGCGGCCGCCGAGCCAGGGCTCGAAGCCTGATTCGATCAGTTCGGCGATCGGCGAGCGCGGCACCAGTGCACGGGCATCGGTCTTGAAGCTGAGGCTGGCGAACCAGGCCTCACCGGTGAGGTAGGCAGCGGGAATTCGCTCTTCGATCCGGCGCAGGAACAACTTCAGGACATCTTCTTTTTCCGCCAACGTGATCCGGGACTGGCCGTAGACCGGCGGCAGATCGTGCGGCAGGTGCAGCGCGTGCAGCGTGAGCTGCGTCGCCTCGTCGAGAGCGTTGTCGTAGCTGTGGCCGAAAGTGAGCCCGGCGGCGTTGAAGCGGCTGGCGCCATACCGGATCAAGTCGATGATCGTCTGCAGCTCGTCAGTCATGGCGGGGTCTGGGGCCGGAATTTCGCGGGGATGACCGTCAAGTATAGCGGTGGTGCGGGTATCATGGCCGCACTTGATTCATGTCTTAAGAAGCCGCCGCGATGTTCAACCGCACCACCCTTCTGATCCTGCTGGTGGCGCTGGCCACCGGCGCCGGCCTCTTCGCTGCGGAATACGTTTACAACGGCCGCTCATCTGTCGGCCCAGAGCTGCAAACCATGCGCCGCATGACGACGCCGCGCGAACTGCCCGCGTTCACGCTGCAGCAGTCGGACCGCACCCAGTTGGTCCCTGGCGAACTGCGCGGACACTGGACGGTGGTCTTCATCGGCTTCACCTACTGCCCGGATGTGTGTCCGACCGCACTTGCAGAACTCGCGCAGGCTCAAAAGCACTGGACCACGCTGCCGGAAAGCACGCGGCCGCGCGTGCTGTTTGTCTCCGTGGACCCGGAGCGCGACACCATCGAGAAGCTCGGCGAATACACCCACGGTTTCCACAAGGACACGCTTGCTGCCACCGCCGATATCCCGTCGCTGGAGGCGTTCACGAAATCGCTGTCGCTGGTGTTCGCCAAAGTGCCGCTGGGCAAAGATGCACCTGCCGACCAGTACACCATCGACCATTCCTCCGCGCTGGTGGTGCTGGACCCGCAGGGGCGGATGGCCGGCGTGATCCAGCCGCCGCTGAAGCCCAAAGCGATCGCCGAGGATCTGATCGCGCTGACCGAGGCGGGCAAATGATGGGCCTGATCACCGCACTGACCTATGTCCTGCCTCACCGCCTCATGTCGTCGGCAGCGCGACAGCTGGCGTATTCCCGCAACCCAGCGATCAAACAGTGGTTGATCGACACCGTCACCCGCAAATTCAACGTCGATCTGGACGAAGCCGCCGAGCCCGACCCGCGCGCCTACCCGAGCTTCAACGCCTTTTTCACCCGCGCGCTCAAGCCCGGCGCGCGCGTCCCCGACCCCGACCCGCGCACGTTGCTGATGCCGGCGGACGGCCATATCAGCCAGTGCGGCGATATCGTCAATGGCAGGATTTTTCAGGCGAAAGGCCAGTCGTTCACCGCTACCGAGCTTTTGGGCGACGAGGCCGCAGCCGCGCCGTTCACCGACGGCCTGTTCGCTACGGTGTATCTGTCACCGCGCGACTACCACCGCGTACACATGCCGTGGGCGGGCAGGCTGCGCGAAACCGTGCATGTGCCGGGTCGGCTGTTCAGCGTCGGCACCGACGCGGTGAAATCGGTGCCGCGGCTGTTCGCGCGCAACGAACGCCTCGTTTGCCACTTCGATACCGACTTCGGCCCGATGTGCCAGGTGATGGTCGGCGCCCTGCTCGTCTCCGGCGTCGAAACCGTGTGGAGCGGCGTCGAGATCCCGGCCTACGGCGACCGCATCACCCGCAAGGACTGGCGCGGCCGGAACATAGCGCTGGATCGCTTCGCCGAAATGGCGCGCTTCAACTACGGTTCCACGGTCATCGTGCTGCTGCCCAAAGGCGTCGCAACGCTGTCCGATGGATTGAAGTCCGAGGTGCCGGTACGGCTGGGTCAGACGCTGGCGAGCGTGAACTGAGTCGCATATTCGATCCGTCGCTCACGAAACAACGCTCGCCCTTCCCGTAAACCTGTCACTTCTGATAGCTACTGTCGCATTGCTCTTGTCGCGTCGTATCACGTAACGTGGTTCCGCAACGACGACATGCCGGACATCACCAACCCTCCGCGCAAGGCCGCGCGGCACGCACACGACAAGGAGCACCACATGCGTCGCAATGGCAATATCACGCTGATCGACCCCGAACAGGCCGCCGCCGCAATCCTCACCGAGGACTTTGGCTATACGATCATCGAGCTCGATCCCGACTGGGCGGTCGAGATCGGCGATCGGATCGAGTGGGAAAACGGCGACGCACTCGGCTTCGAGACCTACGAAAACATCAGCAAGGGCACACGGGGCGAGGTGTTCGTGCAGAACCATGAGGTCAGCGAGAAAGCGCTGCGCATGCAATTCGGGCACTGAGGACGGCTGTCGCCATACTCCGGCGCGGCCGTGATCAGGAGCGTAAACTTCGCCGCGCCATCCCTCGCGCCGGAGTCGAGCATGAACAAGATCGCCCGATTGGCCATCGTCGTTCTCGGCCTGGTGTTCTGCGTCTGGGTGTATTTCGCGCCGCATCTCACCGTGCGTTCGATGCGTCTGGCGGCGGAGCGCGGCGATGCGGAGGGGCTGGCCGCGCACGTCGATTTCCAGGCGCTGCGGGACAGCATCAAGACCCGGCTCGCCGATGCCATGGACAGACGTATCGGCAGCGATGCTGGTGGCAGGGCGTTCGGCGCACTGGGTGCCCGTCTGGCCACTGCGATCGCTGACCCGATGCTCGACACGATGATCGACACCATGGCCTCGCCGCAGGCACTGTCGCTGCTGTTCGCGGGGCGCGGCCTCGCCCGCGACGGGCTGGCGGCGGCCACCGCCAGCGATTCCAACGGTGAACGCGCCGGCAGCGGGATCGACCTTTCGCAATGGAAGGCCACGATGGGCTATCGGGATGTCGGCACCTTCGCGGTCGATCTGCACGCCGACGGCGATGCCGCAATGCCCGCCAAGCTGATTTTCAAGCGCCACAGATTGCTGTGGTGGAAGCTGTCCGACTTCGAATTGCCGTCCGACGGGCCTCACTGACGGCGATTTGGCCTGGATGCATGCGTCGATGCGTTGTGCAAGTAAGCAGTCGACGATCGGAGACGGCTTCGATACGCCGGTCATTCCGTGTCATGGCCGCCATTGCGTAAGTGCGCATGACACCTGGACAAGGCAGACAGACCGTGCGATCCGACCCTTGCGATTCAAACCCGCAGCCATCGGCCCATCCGCAACGCGGAATCGATACGCTGTACGAATCATCGAAACGTTGTGCCGAGCGGGCAGCGCTCTTGGCGGGCCTGGCTTACGGACTGGGCTACGCCTCGCGTGCGCTGCACGCCTTCGATTACAACTTCGGCGCATTGCCGGGCGCGCGTTTCGAATATCTGGTCGCCGGCGTTCTGCTGTTGCTTCCCATTGCTGCGCTCGTGGGTACGCTGTGGGCGCTGCGCGAAGTCGTGCGCGCTCTGATGCGGTGGTCCGAACGCAATCGGGGACAGTCCGAGTTCCTGCGGAAGTCCGTTCTGGCCCCGATGATGCCCCTTTCGATGTTGATCTTTGGGCTCGGCAGGACACTCGACGTATTGCAGACCCGCGAATGGGTCGCCTGGCTCGGGATATCCGGGATGCTGCTGTCGATCGGTCTGGGGGCCATCCTCGCCGCGCCCGACGAGCAGCGCCCGATCGAACCCGGCGGATCCGCGCACAGAACTGTTTTCGGCCGGATCGCGCATGCAATCACGATTTTTCTCGGCTATCTGTTCACGGCCTACATCGCACTGTTCATGCTGATGCTTTTCGTCCTGGCGACCTTTGTCGGCGCTTATCTACTGCAGTTCGTACCACAGGAATTCGGCGGCGTGAGTCCCAAGTGCGCGGTGCTCGACCTTGAACGCGAACAGCTCTCCCCGGAATTGGCTTCGCTGCTGATGGAGTCGCCTGCACAGGCCAGGATCGTGCGGTCGCGGAGACTCGCGGTGTTCTCCACGACCGGCCCGTGGTTGATCCGCATCGCCGATCCGGGCGCGAATTCGGTCATACGGCGCTCGATCAGGCTCTCGGACGACGCCGTGCACTCCGTGGAATGGATCGGACCTGGAACACCGCGCCCGGCAACAGGAGGCAGTGACTGCGCGCCGAACCCGTGATGCGCTGAGTACGCTCAGGCGGCACTGGCAGAGACGTTTCCCGTCAGCCGCCGCAGCCCTGCAGCTTCAGCCGCTGCCCCGGCCGCACGGTGTATCGCGGGCCCTTGAGGCCATTGGCTTTGGCCAGATCGCCGGTGTCGCACGAATACTTGCGCGCAATCGAGACCAGCGTGTCGCCGCGTTCGACCTTGTGCTGGCGCACGGACCTGGGTTTCGACGCATTTTTCGCTGAGGGCTTTTCCGGCACAGTGGCTTGCGCTGCTGCAGGCGGAATGGTCCCGTCCTCGCCAGTGGCGTTAGCGACCACCGATTCGAGTGGCCCGACTCTGACGATGGCCGCGCTCACTTCGCTTTCGACCAGCCGTTTCGCCAACTCGGCGCGTTCGCCCTGCACGCAGTAGCGGTTGTACAGGCCGACCATCTTCACCGTGGCATTGAGAGTGGTGCCGCTGGCGATCCAGCCGTCCGCTTCGTAACGCGGATTGAGATTGCGCAGCGCACGCATGTAGCCATCGCGGGTGCCGCCGTTGCCCAGACAGATCGTGAGTTCGTAGATCGAAGTCGGCCGAACCAGACGAATCGTCGCCGGTTTGGCGTCGACCTTCGGGAAACTCAGGCCGTATTCCTTAGGATGCAGGTACAGCCAAGCCGCAGCGATCACCATCGGCACGTAGTCTTTGGTTTCGGCCGGGAACTGGTTGTAAACCGACTCATCCCAGAAGTTGCGGCCCGGGTTGGCGCGGAACACACGCAGCGCGCGGCCCTCGCCGCCGTTGTAGGCGGCCAGCCATAGTTCGATGTTGTTGCCGACTTCGGCATAGCGCTCGTTGAGATAGGACGCCGCAGCATCGGCGGAAGCGCGCGGGTCGTAGCGGGTGTCGAATCCGGTGCCATCCGGACCAAGTCCGAAGCGGCGCCCGGTGGACGGCATGAACTGCATCAAGCCAACCGCGCCAGCGCGCGAGCCGATATGCACCCGACCCGTGGATTCCTTGGCCATGATCCCGAACAGCAGCGCCTCGGGCTGCCCGCTGCGCTGGAACGACGGCGCCATCAAGTGGCGCAGGTACTGGTAGTTCTCGTGACTCTGGACCAACGACACGCGCATATCGGTCAGCCAGCGGCGGATACCGGCCTGTACAGCCGGATTCATCTGCACCATGGTGGCGAAGCGCTGGCCATCGGCACTCAGCAATGCGGAAGCTTCAGCCGTGCTCGGCACATTGCCGGTAGTCAGTTCGGTAT
>JANLSB010000864.1:0-5345 GCA_031362125.1 Lysobacterales bacterium
CGCATCGCTCCGCGCCCTCACCGCTCCCGCCACTGCGCGCATCCGCGTGTTGGTGCTGGGTGTGTTTCCGCGCGGACGCAGCGGGATCGTCTATGACGCGCCTGCGGGCGACCCGGGGCTGTTCGGGCCGGACAGCGTGACGTGGCGCATCCATGCGGATTTCCCGGGCATGCTGTCAGGCGGGCTGTGCGCGCTGATGCTGCAGACCCTGCACCCGCGCGCGCTGGCGGGGGTGTGGGATCACTCGAATTTCCGCGAGGATCTGGTCGGGCGGCTGCGGCGCACCACCGATTTCGTCGCCGGCAGCACCTACGCGGGCCGCGATGAGGCTACGCGCCTGATCGCACGCGTGCAGGCGATCCACGCGCGTGTGCAGGGCACGACGGCGGACGGCACGCCCTATCGCGCCGATGACCCCGCGCTGTTGACGTGGGTACACGTGACCGAGAGCTATGGGTTTCTGCAGGGCTATCGCCGCTACTGCCGCGCCGTGCCGACCGCGCTGGCCGACGCTTACTACGCGGAAGTCGCCTGCGTGGCCGAAGCGCTGGGCGCGCGCGATGTGCCCGCGTGCGAAGCCGATGTCACCGCGTATTTCGCCTCCGTGCGCGACACGCTGCGCTACGACGAACGCTCGCGTGAAGTGCTGGCGGTGCTGTCGCGGATGCGTCTGCCGGTACCGATGGCGGGGCTGTCGCGCGATCTGTTTCTCGGCGCGGGCGCCGCCTTGCTGCCCGACTGGGCGGACCAGTTGCTGCAACGCACGCCATTGCAACGGATCAGGACGCGCGCTGCGGCGGGCTCACTGGCGAGGCTCGCGCCGCTGTTCCGCGCGGCGCTGCCGGACGGCATCGCGCCGCGCGCCTGTGCGCGGGTCGGCATCGATGCTGCGTTGCTTGCGCGGTGGCCCACGCAGATGGATGCGCGAGCGGCCAAGGCGTCATCGACAGGACGCATCAGCGAAGCCTCATATCCCTTCCGTCATCCAGACAGCGCATGACGCCTTCGGCTGATGCGTCCGACCGGGCTGAGCTTTTTTCTCTACGATATCGATCATCACCAGAAGCGAGTCTCCACGCGCAATGACGGACATCGACGATCTGAACGTACTGGGTGAACCGCTGGCGTGCTGCGGCACCGAACCGATGACCGGGTTCTTCCGCGACGGCTATTGCCGCACCGGACGCAATGATCTGGGCAGCCATGTGGTGGCCGCGATCGTGACCCGGGCGTTCCTCGACTTCACCCGCGCGCAGGGCAACGATCTGGAGACGCCGCATCCGGCGTACGGGTTTCCAGGCCTGAAACCGGGCGACCGCTGGTGTCTGTGCGCCCTACGCTGGAAAGAAGCGGAAGCCGCGGGCGTGGCGCCGCCGGTGCGGTTGGAGGCGACGCATGCGCGCGCACTCGACCTTATTCCGCTGGAAACGCTGGCGCGATATGCGCAGCCATGAGCGAGCCCTGCCCATCCGATCTGTTGCCAACGGGCTTCGCGGATCGCGATGCGTTGATTGCGCATGTCCGTGCGCTGTCGCCTTGGGCTGAAGGCGAGGCCAGCACGATCATCGGCGGCGCGACTGCGGCGCAGCGGCGCCTGCAGGCGATCGATCCGTCGCGCTATGCCGCCACCCGCAACTTCGGCGACGGCAAGGTCAGCCGGTTGTCGCCGTATCTGCGCCACGGCGTGCTCGGCCTGAACGCCGTGCGCAATGCCGCGCTGGACACCTGCGAAGCGCCTCCACGCGTCGTCAAGTTCATCCAGGAACTGGCGTGGCGCGACTTCTGGCAGCGCATCTATGCGGCGCATCCCGAGTGGATCTGGCAGGACATCGAACCGTACAAAACCGGATTCGTCGCGGACGACTATGCCGACACGCTGCCGCAGGACATCGCTGAGGGCCGGACAGGCGTGGCCTGCATCGATGCGTTCATCGCCGAACTGATCGACACCGGCTATCTGCACAATCACGCGCGGATGTATGTAGCCGCGTACACGGTGCATACCCGGCGTGTGCAATGGCAGGCGGGCGCGCGCTGGTTTCTGCATCATCTGCTCGACGGCGACCCCGCCAGCAACAAACTGTCGTGGCAGTGGGTGGCCAGCACATTCAGCCAGAAGCCCTACATCTTCAATCTGGAGAACGTGGCGAAATATTTCGGCAGGCAGGTCGATGTGTCACCGGCTGCGAACGCACCGCTGGATGCGAGCTACGAAACGCTCGTCCATCGATGGTTCCCGAACCTTGGAGATGCGCGATGAGCGGCGATCTGGTCTGGCTGCATGAAGACGCCCTGCGATGCGGCCATCCCTGCGTGCGCGCCGCTGATGAAGGAGCAACGTGCATCCACATCTGGGACGATGCCTATCTGCAGTCCGCGAACTACAGTCTGAAACGGCTGGTGTTTCTGTACGAGACGGCCGCCGAGGCCGGCATCGATATGCTTTGCGGCGACAGCTATCGCACGCTGCTGGAGCATCCGGCGGCGCACGTGTGGATTCCGCAGAGCCCCAATCCGTTCATCCGCACCGTGGCCGAGCGGCTGCGCGCGCACAAGCGGGTGACGGTGGTGGAAGACGACGCGTTCGTACGCCTGCCGGCAGGACTTTCGCATCGAAGATTTTTCGCCTACTGGCGACAGGCCGAAAAGACCGCGTGCCTGCGCGACGGTGGATAGCCCGCGCTCGGCTGCGCAATGTTCATCGACTTGACCGATTCGATACCACCGATACCACCAAGATGACCGAACCCTCACCGAACCTGCATCTGGCCCAAGTGCTCACTTATTCCGGCACGCTGCCGCTGATCGCGTGCGCGCTGTTGGCTTGGATGCCATCACTGTCCGGTGTGGATGTCGCAGCGATCGCCGTCGCATACGGGGCTGTCATCGCTTCTTTCATTTCAGGCATCCACTGGGCGGCTTCGCTGTTCTTCGCACAGCGCTGCGGACATTTTCCTCTCGTCGCCAGCAATGTGATTGCACTGTTGGCGTGGACCGGCCTGCTGTTGGACAGCGCGATCTTGGCGTGCCTGCTGCTGGTGCTGTGCTTCGTGTCGCTGCTGATGATCGATCGCAGACTCCACGCCCAGACGGTGCTGCCGACGTGGTTTTATCGTCTGCGCCGCAATGCCACGGCGATCGTGATCTCGATGCTGGTGCTGGTGGCGCTTGCCCTGCGATGAGTGCACGGTAAGAGTGACCGAAGACGATGCGCGCGGATTTCGCCGCGCGATCACTGCATCTGGAATGCGGCTTTCGCGCGGAGTTTCCGCTCCAGGAAGCGGCCGCTGTTGACCAGGGCTTCGACATCGCCGGAGAAGGATTCATGGGCGATTTTTTTCAGCGATTCGTCCAGCATCTGCAGCTGGTCGACGAGAATCTGCGCGGCGGTGCGGTTATCCTTCAGCGGCTGCGTGTTGGCGAATGCAGTCGGAAGTTTGAGATAGCTGGTCAGCATCTCCGGCAGATAGCGGCGCAGGGTTTCCTCCACGGTGAACGCGGATTCCACCGACAGCGCGCCCGAGACTTCCAGCTCGCGCAGCCGCGGCGTGAGGTCGGCAAGCGTGGTCTGGATACTGTGCAAAGACGCCATCGCCGGTTCCGGCAGGCGCTTGGACACCTCCTTGATCAGACGCTCCAGCTGCTGCGCGAGGGTCTCGACCGAAACTTCCGGGCTTTCGGCAGCTTCGGTCATTGCTGGAATCTTCCTGCGCGGCCATGCGAGCACTCCCACGGCATACAGGCCGCCAACGATCAGCGGCCAGCCGGTGCCGATCACACCCGTGAACAGCAGCACCAGCCCGACGAAGGCCAGGCAGCAGCCGGCGATATTGCGCGGGCTGCAGAGAAAGCTGGACAGGCGGCCCATCGGCGTCACCGCGACCACGGCTGTGGCGCGCGGCATCGCTGCGCGCGCGGTATCGCTGCTGTCCGCACTGCGGGCGATGCCAACTCGCGCATGTCAACGACTCGGTCGATCATTGGTAACCGCGGATATCCTTGAACACCTTGGCCAGCGATCCGGCTTTGGCGTCGAAGGCTTTGCCGCCGGTGGCTTCGGCGAGCGATTTCATTTCATCGGCGTCGGCATTGCCGAACACGATCGGAAATACGCGGATCGACTTCACCGCTTCGCCCTGCGATTCGCGCCAGCGCAGCAGTTCGCGCAGGCGCATGCCGTTGGTATTCTCGCCGTCGGTCATCAGCACGACGGTGTAATACCTCGGCGTCTGCTCGACGCGCTTTTCCTCCGCCAGTTCGACCATGGCGCGCTGCACGCTGTCGTAGATCGCGGTGCCGCCATCGGGCTGCATCCCATTCACCGCCGCCTTGATCGATGCCAGCGTCGCGGTGTTTTCCTCAGGGGTCGTGCCCATGTCGAACATCAGGGTCGTCATCGGCTCGCGATTGAAGGGGATCACACCGATGCGCTCGCGGTTCTGGAACCGCGCATAGCGGCTGCTGAGCGAACCCGCATCGCCCCCGGCCAGCGTGTTCATCGCCTCTTTCAGCTGCACAATGCGGCCGTCCTCGTCCATCGAACCGGAAAGATCCAGCACATAACGCGACGTCGCCGGTACCCTCACGTCGGCCAGGAACGCGTCCAGCAAACCGTTGATCACCTGCGGCTGGCCGGGAAACGGCAGTTCGATCAGGGTGCGCTTCGGGATGGTTGCGGCGGCCGACGATTCGGCATTCACCGGCCGCCGCAGCGTCGCCGCAGACAGCCTGGTCTGAAAGGCGGTCGAGCGCAGATATTCGACGAGGCGATCGTATTCGGCGCGCTTGCCGCTGTTCAACAGCATCAACGGGTAGTCGGCGGTGATGATGCCCTCCTTGGGATACACCGGCACCAGCGGCTCGCTGAGCTTGCCATTCGCATTCAACGACAGGATCACCGACTCGTAGTTGATGATGCCGTCGACTTTCGAGGGATCGGCGGCGTAGGCATCGGCCAGCCAGCCCGAAGAGCCCGCCGTCATCCGCTGTCCCTGGAAAAACGCCTTCAGCGCCGGATTCGATACGTCCGCTTCGGTCAGCGCATCGGGATTGGACGCGAGCGCCGCTGCGATGCCGATCACTGCGGTGAATCCGGTGTTGCTCGATGTGGGATTGGTCATGCCGAAGGTGAACTTGCCGGTGCTCGCGGCATCGGCGATGTCCTTCCAGGTCGGATCGTTCTGGTCCCATCCCAGGGCAACGGCCCTAGCAGCCTGTCGGACTATCCTCGCCCCCGCTAAAATCGAGTTCCCCCTTCCTGATACCCGCGTGCATGAGCCGATTCCGACCGATTGATCGCGAGACCGGCTACCTGCTGCCGCCATCGGTACAGGACTGGGTGCCGG
>JANLSB010000004.1:0-6761 GCA_031362125.1 Lysobacterales bacterium
TCGTCGCATTCGGCCGCCAGCGACACCGCTTCGCCCGGCAACCAGACCTGGATCTCGATCTCACCCACACGGAAACGGCGGACCGCCAGCATTGAGAACAAATAGGAGCGCGCTGCGCTCGGCAATATCGAGGGTCGCAAGCACACGTTGTCGAAGGTCAGGTCGACATCCGGTGGGGTGATGACGCTGACGGTGACACGGCCGCCTGACCGGCTCTGCAGAGTGACGCTCAAGTCGTTGCCGATGCGAACGGTCTCACCGATATGGCACGTCACAACCTGCATGCTCCACCTCCCTGGCGATACCACCCCGCAGCGCGCAGCAGGCACCGGGCAGCCGATGGCCTCGACACCTGCTTGCTTTCTCCGAGCTGCGCCGCTGGTCACCTCGGCCATCGACACAGGCCGCGCCCGGCTCGCAATACAGCGGCCCCCTCAACCCGTTCAGATTTGACCTAAACACACGTACTGAAACTTGAAGATAGCATTGCTACTTTTTATGTCAATTACTAAAGTTTTCTGAATCACACTCCGAATTCCGGATTCGGCTAGGATGAGCCCATGGACAGATACGCACGCAGCTTCGCGCAAGCGATGGACAACACGGGCATGCGGAATACCACCGTAGCGGCGCATGCCAGGGTAGGAAGCAACAACGTCTCGCAATGGCGGACGGGGCGACGGCCGATTCCCGCCGAGCGTGCTGTCGCGATCTCAGCGCTGCTGGGCGTGGCGCCGGAGAGCATCAGCGAAGGTTACGAGCGGCTCCTCCATGCCGGATACACACCGCCGCACAAAGCCCAAACCCAGGGGTCTCGCGCAGGCGCAGCGCCGGTGGACCATGTGACGATCGAGCGTCTGGCTGAATTCGGGCATACGGAGGGTCCAACCCGCATTCTGTTGCCGGATTTTCTGGCCAGGCGCAAAATCGGATTGTCCGCCATCGAAGACGTGCGCTGGACGCTTCAGCCTTCGCACGCCATGGCGCCCGAAATCGACCGGCACGCACTGGTGCTGGTCGATATCACTGCTACACAACATGCACAGGTCGTGGATGGCGGCACCTACGCGTATTCGCTCTGGGGCCGCCCCGACATCCGCAGACTGCTGATACGTCGCGACCACTGGCTGGTTGTCGGTTACGGCAAGGATGCCGAGTACACGGAAGTACAAGCCACCGAGCTCTTGAATCTCAAGATCTTGGGCGCGGTCGTCGGGGCGTTGTAGACTTGCGGCGTGGCCAGGGATTTGACGAGCATGCGCTTTTGTGCGAATAGCGTCTTATGAAAACGAATGGAATCGAGCGCTGTCGGGTTCGCCCGGGGACAAGGACATAGGGGATAGCAATGGAAAATGCCAAGTTGAGCGATACCGCCAAAGGGCTCGCACTGAGCACGCTCTACTGTGCTTCATTCCTGGGAGCGTGGTGTCTCTCGTTCGACCAGTGGTACCTGCCCGCCGGCATTCGCGCGCTGTCGCTGCTGTTCGTGCCTTATCGTTATTGGCCCTACCTGTTCGCGGGCGACGCGGCCGCCCTATTGGTTATACGGGTCCCGAAAGCGGAACAGTACAGCGTGCTCTGGGCCTATCTCAGCCCCTTCCTGTTGATGCCACTGGTCTCATCGCTCGCATTGCTGTTGCGCAACAAGCTCAAAACCGCTCAACAGAAGACGCGCTGGCTGCCTTTGGCCGCACTGTCGATCGCGCTGTGGTCGTCCGCTTCGAACATG
The DNA here is from genome assembly GCA_031362125.1 of Lysobacterales bacterium. Taxonomy (GTDB): domain Bacteria; phylum Pseudomonadota; class Gammaproteobacteria; order Xanthomonadales; family Xanthomonadaceae; genus Lysobacter_I. The sequence goes on from JANLSB010000004.1 coordinate 1,730, forward strand.
GCGCTGAATTACTTCCTGTTCGGCCCCAGAGCTTCGGTGACGATCGCCAATTTCTACAAGTTCTCCATCGGAGACTATCTCGGCATCCTGATGATCACATTGCCTTTCCTGTTGTTCATCGGCAGGCGAAACGATCAGTTCGCGCCAAAGCATGCGATCCGCGACGCAGCAATCGCCACGATCACGGTTCTCGTCATTTATTGCATCGCCTCGATTCCGGCGCTGGAAACGGCATTCCATCAGGGTTTGTTGATGCTGATGATCCTGCCGGTTGTCGGCCTGACGTTCAGTCACGGTTGGCGTGGCGCGGCCATCGGCATCCTGGCAGTCAACATCATCACGGCGATGAAAATCCCGTACATGAATACACCCGGCACTTACGACGCTGAAATCTTTGTGACCCAGCAGGCATTGGCCGTCGCCGCAACCGCGTTGCTCATGCTCGGCACCATGATTTCCGATCTGTTCGATAAGGCCCGGGCATCGGGGCTTGCCGAAAAGGAGGCACTCCTGCTTGCTCAGAACAACTTCTTGTCGGGCGAAAGCAAGCTACGCGATCAAGTGATCTACATGGCGCAGATGCAAGTGCGCCTCGACGAATATCGCGATGAATTGGTCGATCGGCTGAAACAGCATCGAGATTTCGATGCCGCAATGGATCTGAACAATAGCGGAGTGGCGCATGCGCGGCTCTTCGACCAACATGCGCTTGCGCTGTATCCGATGCGGATCGAAGAACAGGGACTGTATGCCGTACTCAACGCGGAAGCTTTCACCGATTTCTGGGCACATGAGACATCGGTCCGCTATCAATTGCGCGGGCAACCAAAACGCTTGACAGTGGACCTGCAACTCGCCGCTTATCGCTGCATTTGCAACGCCTTCGCCCTGTTGTCCGAATGCAACCCCGAGCACTACACCGTGAAGGCGCGGGTTTGGCGCATTGGCGGCAAACGTGGGATCGCAGTGTTCGTTACCGCGAAACCGACGACCGCGCCGCATCACAGCCGGGGCGGATTGCTGGCTGCCATGGAACTGGAAGGACGGATCAAGGCACATGGCGGCGCCGTGAGGCGCCGCCATCCCAATCGCATCGTCATGTTGCTGCCAGAACCTGCATGCCTGCAGTCGTCTGATCACTTGGCGGTATCGGGCTGCCGGATGATCCAACGGTCCTGATTTCCGCCTCGGTACAACACCACTTCCACTTCGTTCGACCGATAGATCGGCCGGCCGCCTGCTTTGGACAAAGGCGACGTCGAGAGCGATACACGGTCCGCGTCGCTGCCGATCGGCAAGACCCAGAGAGTATCTTCGATCCGCCCCACCGCCGCTCTAACCCGTCCAGCCTTGTCATTGATCTGAACGTAACGGATGCCGTCGCGCGCGAACTCGTACACCTGCCAGGCAGGGTCGGGCGCCAGATCGATAGTCGCCGGGAACGATTCGCCCAGACCCGCCCCTCCCATAATCGGCGCGCCATGACCATCATCCGGGCAGCCGCACTGGGCGCGCGCGAACGGGCTCGCGACCAATCCGCAGAGCAGGGCCGCCACAGACAGATAAAGCTGATGAGACGAATGCTTCAACATGTTTTTCTCCTTGAAATGTTTTGCAAAAAATGACATTAGCAACGCTGTACGGATGCGCGCAGCGTGGCTAACGATTCGATACCCGCGCAGGAACCCCCTCGGGCACTTCGACGGTAGCATTGGAATCTCATCCTCGCGCCATGCCGGCCTTCAGCGGCAAGCTGACGTGCGGGCAGAAAACCGTCGGCAGCATCTGGCTTGCGCCGACATCGGAGGCGGATCGGATGATGGGGACGACCATGGATCGCCGCGTCGACGCCCAATAGCGGCCCGCAGCGTATGCCGGGGTCAACGGCGGTGATCCGTCAACCATCCATCAAAGCGTTTCGCCGACGAATCGGGTCCGTCGCGGGGAGTTGTCGGACTCCCGGCAGAGGCGGGCATCCTTCGTTACGAGCACTTGCCGGGCGAGTTGCCGGGCTAGTTGCAAGCCGGGCCGGCACCAGCAGGTCGCTATTGGCGTGCTTGTCCCGGGCCTCCCTTGCGCAGACCAGGGCGTACCGTGACCACAAAACCCTCACCTGTCTGCGACTCCACCGTCACCCGGAAAGCGTAGTCCGGCGAGACCCAGGTCTCGCCGACCTTGAACATGCTGCCTTCGTTGTTGGCGCGATTGGCGGGGGGCGTATCTGCATCCATGCTCCATGCCGGCTCTTTCCGCGAGGTCTGCACCTCATGGATGATCACCGCGTCGCCGGCAAGGCGGTTCTCGTAATTGCCACCGCGTTTGCGCACTTCAATGGTGTAGTAGCGGGTGGCTTGGTCAGGGTAGTTCAGGATCAGCATCTGCCGGTTGGGCGAACCCGGCAGGCTGGCACGGTCGACGGCGATAGAACGCGCCGGAGAGCCGGCCGTCACCGTGAGCTTGCGTGCGCTTGCGACCCAACCCAGCCGGTTGCGTGAATAGATGTTGATGTGCTTCGGCAGCGAACCGTAGGTGGCATTGCCGACTGCGTTGCTCCACGCATCGCTCATGACATCCCACGGATTGTCGTAGGGATCGCTGTCGTTGTCGGCGTTGTTGGCGTGCGGCAGTCCGTATGCGTGGCCCATCTCGTGCGACAGCGGCGCCAGATTGCCGAACGACCACGGCGGGTTCCAGGTGGTGCTCCAACATTTGTTGACGCCGTCGAGCGTTGCGCAGCGGCCACCGCCCCACGCATAACCATCCAGGTCACCGTTGAACATCATGTTCACGCCCTGCACGCCGCCGTTGATCGCGAAATTCACGTTCGCATCGTGCGCTGCGGTACAGTCCTCGAACAGCTTGCCCAGATCGGCCTTGTCTTTATTGGTCGTGGTATCCAGCGTGACGTAGTACGAACGCGGCTGCGGGAGCGTTGCCCAACCGTAAGCATTGCTGCCGGCAAGATTGATCTGGCCGTAGGAGACTTCTTGCCAGTAATGATCCAACTGCCCGATGGCGGTGCCGTACTGCGAGCGGAAGAAATCGAGGTTCTTCTGTTCGGTGGCGATGTCGTTGTACTTGCACATCAGCGTCACCCAACTGGTGACGCCTGCGATCTTGGTAGGAAATTCTTTGGTAGTAAATTCTTTGGCCGGAAACCTGCCCGCCTTCGACGGCGACAGATCGCCGATGGGAACGATCGCATCGATCCGGCGCGCACGGTTCGCGGCACCCCGCAGACCGGTCGACTTCGCCGCCACAGGCACGGTCGACACCGCGATCCTCCGACCATACAGCGCATAGAGATCTTCTGCAGCGCGCAACGCCTGATCGGGATCGAGCGCGCGGCGCACGCCGGCATCGTCCACCAGGGTCGCCCGGAAATGTCCGTCGACACCATCGCTGGCTTTGGCCTGGACGCTAGGATCGCCCCACTCCAACTCCAGACGCCCGACCATGAGCTGCGGCGCATTGGCGGCCAGTCTGACGGAAGACGCATCCATGCGACGTGCTGCATCGGCTTGCATGCCGCAGACGAGGGCGAGAACAGTCAACAGACCTGCGCGAACGATTCGCATGGATGGCTCCCAAGGGTTTTATCGTCCGGATCGTAGCACCGCCGTTCCCGCCGAATCGGGACAGATGCCCGGTTCCGGGCTCCGGCCAAGCTGTCCGGGGCTACCATCCGTCGACTGCTGCCGCTTGTGCCTTATCTCGAACTCTCTTCCGCTGTCGCGAATCCGAAGAGCCGAGCTACGAAAGCGCGACGCTCTCAACCCGGCATCGACGAGACGCCGATCTGGGCGAGGTGGCGGCGACCTCTACTGCACGACCTATACTGCGGATATCCATCGAATCCATACCGCTGCCAACCCGATCATTGTCGAGATCGTCATGTCAACCGCTGCCGTCAGCGATATCCTCCTCGCCCGCTTCAACCCACTGATCCGATCCTATCTTCTTGTCACCATCGGCTTCACGGCGATCACGACCATCATCGGCATTCCACTGGCGGTGATCTGGTTCCTCGGCGTCGGTCAGTGGTGGACACGGCATTATTTCGACAAACTCGAATGCGAGCTGTCGGACAAGCGCCTGCGCTTTCGCAAGGGCATCCTGTTTCAGGTCGAGAAGACCATCCCGTTGGAAAATATCCAGGATGTGACCTTCATCGAAGGCCCGCTGCTGAAGCACTTTCATCTGGCGACAGTGAAATTCGAAACTGCCGGGCAATCGGCGGGGCAAGCCCACGACATGCACTTGACCGGCATCATCGATGCGCACGAATTCCGTGCCGAGATCCTCGCGCGCCGCGATGCGCTCAAGGAAGCCCAGCTGGCGCGCACCGCACCGAATGCGAGCGCTCAGGATGCGCAGACAGCGGCTCTGCTGTCGATCCAGAAGAGCCTCGAGGAACTGGTCGCGATCGCACGCGAGCGCCGCTGAACTTGCGGAGGCTGAACTTGCGGACATCCAAACTTGCAGACATCCAGTTCCCGTCGATCCGGGTCGCAATCCGGCAGCACCGCCAGTTCCATCAGGCTGCGCCGATCTCCGGTTCCGAGCTCCGGTAAGCTGCCCGCTGCCACCGTCCGTCGACTGCCTGCCACTGATGCCCTATCTCGAACTCTCCCTCCGCTGCCGCGAATCCGAACAGCCGCGCTACGAACACGCGCTGGAGGATGTCGGCGCGCTCGCGGTGACCCTGCTGGATGCCGACGCGGAAACCCCGAACGAACGCGCGATCCTGGAGCCCGGCGTCGGCGAGATGCCGATCTGGGGCGAGGTGGCGCTGTCGGCACTGTTTGATGCGGAGGCCGACCCGCTGCTGCTGCTGGCCGCTCTGGACGCCTTCGACCCCAGCCTGGACTGGTCGCAGGCCGGCTTCCGCAAAAACGAAGACCAGGACTGGGAGCGGGCCTGGATGGACCAGTATGTGCCGCTGCATTTCGGCGCCCGTACCTGGATCGTGCCGTGGAACCACGATCTGCCCGAAGGTGCCGATGCGGCCGATGCCGCGGTGGTGCGGCTG
>JANLSB010000036.1:0-1948 GCA_031362125.1 Lysobacterales bacterium
CTTAACCGGTACCAGAACCTTCATCGGTTCCCTTTCGTCTTAAACTTTGGTTGATATATCGTGGCGGCGGAACCTAATGGTCCGGCCCACCCCGGTCAACGCGCAGGGGCGGAAAAACCCAAAACGTATAGCTATTCTGCGCCTTAGCGGTTTTGGCCCGGCACCCAGAGAACGTCGCCTGCCCCATTGGCGTTCACGGCGCGGCTGGCGACAAACATGAAATCCGACAACCGGTTCAGATACTGAATTGCCGCGTCGCTCACCGGCTCATCGGGCTGGGATGCCAGTTCGACCACAATGCGCTCGGCCCGCCGGCAAATCGTGCGCGCCAGATGGAGGTGTGCTGCCGCGGGCGAGCCCCCCGGCAGAATAAAGGAATTCAGCGGCGCGAGATTGGCATTCAAGCCATCGATATCGTGTTCCAGACGTTCGACCTGCGTCGCCAGCACGCGTAGCCGTTCAGCCTTGCCGTCGCGCTGCGGAACCGCCAGATCGGCACCAAGATCGAACAGATCGTTCTGGACGAGGCCTAGCATGCGGTCGATATGCTTGGCCGCATCGAGATGAATTCGCGCAACGCCGATGGCCGCATTGGTTTCATCGACCGTTCCATAGGCCGCGACACGCAGATCGTATTTCGGTCGGCGCTCGCCACTGCCGAGCGCGGTCGTTCCATCATCTCCGGTACGGGTGTAGATTCGATTGAGAATGACCATGGCGTCAATCCAGACTGGCAATAGATGCTATCGGCCGAACGCCCAAACGGCGAGCATTGCGATCACGATGGCAATGAACTGAAACAACACGCGCAGCCGCATGAGTCGCTGCGATGTATTCGGGGAGCCGCCCCGCATCATGTTGAAGAGGCCAAGCACCAAAACGATGGTCACTGCAGCAAGGGCGGCCGGAAGAGCGATGCTGCTGAGAAACGATGACATGGCCGCTACATAACACCGCAGGAAGCCTCGCGCCATTGCCGGGCGAAAAATCACCGTAGAAAACCAATTCCCGTCCCGTTCGTACTGACTTCATGGACGAGGCAGGGTAAATCAAATCCCTGTCAGATCAGAGGATAACGTGAGAACACTTGTAAACGCATTCAACATCGCACTCGATGCGTTCTATGCGTTCCTTGCCGACGACGGCTGGGCGATCGCAAGCCATATCGCGTTGTCGGCCCTGATGGCGCTGTTTCCTTTTCTGATCGTCATCACGTCACTCGCCGGCTTTTTCGGATCGAAAGATCTGGCGGACCGCGCTGCGGAAATGATGCTGGAAACCTGGCCGTCGCAGGTCGCCAACGCGCTATCCGGCGAAATCCATAATGTTCTGACGCAGTCCGATGGCGGCACTCTGACCATAGGCGTCGCTCTCGCGATCTATTTCGCGTCGAACGGCGTCGAGAGTCTCCGCGTCGGCCTCAACCGCGCCTATAGCGTCGTTGAACCGCGCAGCTGGTACTGGCTCCGTCTGGAATCGATCGGCTACACGATGGTCGCTGCCGTGATGTCCCTGGCGATGGCGTTCCTGATCGTGCTCGGTCCGCTCATTCTGGCGACCGCGCGTCGCTATATCCCGCTGCGGGTCGAGCCGAATGAAAATCTTTTCACTGTGCTCCGCTTCGGACTGACAATCTTGGCGCTGATCGCTGCGCTTATCATCGTTCACAAATGGCTGCCAGCCGGAACACGAAAAATGCGCGAGATCATGCCGGGCATCGTCGTCACGATGATCGCATCTCTGGTCTCAGGCATCGTGTTCGGAAAATACCTGGAACGCTTCGCAAGCAACTATGTCACCACCTACGCAGGGTTGGCCTCGGTGATGATCGCGCTGGTGTTTCTGTATTTCATCGCTGCAATTTTCGTCTATGGCGGTGAACTTAACGCAGCAATCGTTAAGTCGCGGCAACCGCGCGATGCGTCGCTTCGAGAAGCGCCGTCGCAAG
>JANLSB010000060.1:0-5986 GCA_031362125.1 Lysobacterales bacterium
TGATCGCCAGCGAGGGCGAGCGCCCCATATTCGCGGTCGCAAACCTGCCCCCGCGGACCGTAGCATCGGCGCTTGGCGCCAGTTCTTGAGCCGTCGCCGTGGTCGTGGCCAGGGCGAGCGCGATGGCGATGATTCGCTGCACAGCGAGGGTGCAATGGTGGTGGTTGGTGCGGTAGTACTCACATGGAAGATACATGCTCATCCTTATGATGTCGCGGGGCGAGCGGCGATTGTGCCCTTATCCCTGCGAAATCGAACATGGCCACCGACCGCTCATCCCTGCCGCGACGACGTACATCTGAAAGTCGCCAACGGTCGATCGAATCTTTCATGATCGACGCTCGGGCACATGCTCCCTCGGCGCTCGACTCTCTACCGATCTATCTGCCATATCGTGGGACCACTATGATTCGTATCCGAGGGAGCGCGGAAGAAGCCCGCGTTGTCCGAAAGCTCAGCAGGAGATCCGTAATGCGTCGTAGACAATGGTATGCAGTGGCCGCGTTGGGTTTTCTGATCGCCGGCTGCACTTGGGTGCACATGGCGCCCGGCGCGTCCAAGGTGAAAGTGGTCGACGGCATGCCTTCCGGCTGCGACAAGCGCGGCGAGATCGAAGTGTCGGTGAAAGACAGCATCGCCTTCTACGAACGCAACCATCTCAAGGTGCGCGAAGAGCTGGAGACGCTGGCGCGCAATGAGGCGCCGGGCCTCGGTGCCGACACAGTGCAGCCGGCGGCGCCACCCGAATCCGGCGCGCAGCGCTTCATCGCCTGGCGCTGCGCGAAGTGAGCCAATGCAGTGAACGAGCGCAAAAGCAACAAGCAGCGTCGCGCCGAGATCAAACAGAAACGGCTGGCGCGCGCGACGCGGCTGCAGTCCGAGCTGCACGTCCCGGATGCGCGGTGGGCTGACGTTGGGGCGTCGGGGCGGGCGGGTGTCGAGCCGGCGGATCGCGATCTGCTGTTGCGACACAACAACACATACGGATCGCTGCCCGAGTACTACCTGGACATGCCGTTCACCTGCCGCGACTGCGGCGAAGAGCAGGTCTGGACCGCTAAACAGCAGAAGTGGTGGTATGAGGTCGCGCTTGGGCCGATCGACAGCCGCGCCGTGCGTTGCCTCCCGTGTCGACGCGTGCGCCGGGCCGCGAACGATCGCCCCGGCAGCCAGCATCTGAGCGAGCTGTGCGTGCAGGTACGGGCGCTGGGCGATCGCCCGCCCGACGCTGCCGCCTGGCGCGAGATCGAAGACGCGCTCGCCAACAAATGGTGGGGCGTGCGCACCACCGCCATCGCGACCCTCGGCCGATGGGGTGGGCCGGAGGCGGTCGAACGGCTCAAGACGTGGGCCTCGATTCCGATGCCCAAGCGCTGTGGCGGCTGGGAGTACGAAGCTCGCCGCGCCGCACTCAAAGCCCTGGGCGGATGCCTGCCGGCTTCGGAAGCCGACTGGGCGCTGGAGCGGGTGCTGGAGAGCGGCTGGGCATGGGAGTTGCATCGCCCCCTCAATACGCAGCCGCTGGTCTTCTGGGAGACGGTCATCGCGGCCGAATGGCGCCGCGACGACCCCGCGCGCCTGGAACGGCTGTGCTGGCTGCTGCGCGAGTCGCGTGTCGACGCCGCCCGGCACCAGCAATGGCGGGAACGCTTCCGCAACCACCGCGACGCGACCGTGCGCCGTGCTGCGGAGACCCTTGGTCTTGGGCGCCGGGGCGGCGGCTGACTTGGCATCGCAGACTTCTCCGCCCCAACGAGGCCTGAGTTTCACGGCTGACAAGAGAGCCGAACGGCACGGATACGGCGCTGTTCGGCGCCCCGACAAGCCCGATTGGGCGGTTGATGGTGCTTCCAGGGGACGAAAATGCAGTCCCGGCCCAGTTTCCAGTATGCGCTGGGCAGTCGAAGCCGGTACCCTACGAGGTTCCTGTCTGTTTTACGGCTGAATACCTCATGCTGTTTCAACACGTCGCGATCGCCGGTCTGGCGCACATCGATGCTCCGCGCCAACTGACCTCCGCCGAGATCAACGCACGGCTCAAGCCGACCCTCGACCGCCTCGGTATCAAGGCCAACGTACTCGAAGACATTGCCGGCATCCGTTCGCGCCGCCTGTGGGACGACGGCGTCGAAGCTTCCGATGCCGCCACGCTCGCCGGCGTCAAGGCGCTGGCCGATGCCGGTATCGACCCCTCGCGGATCGGTCTACTGATCAATACTTCGGTCAGCCGCGACTACCTGGAACCGTCCACGGCCAGCATCGTCTGCGGCAACCTCGGCCTGTCCGACACCTGCCAGAACTTCGACGTGGCCAACGCCTGCCTCGCCTTCCTCAACGGCATGGACATCGCCAGCCGCATGATCGAGCGCGGAGAGATCGACTATGCGCTCATCGTCGACGGCGAAACCGCAAACCTTGCCTATGAGAAGACCCTCACCCGCATGGCCAGCCCGGACCTCACCGAAGACGAGTTCCGCAATGAGATGGCCACGCTCACCCTGGGCTGCGGCGCTGCCGGCATGGTGCTCGCCCGCGCCGAGCTTGCGCCGGGCGCACCGCGCTATCGCGGCGGCGTCAGCCGCGCGGCGACGCAATGGAACACGCTATGCCGTGGCAACCTCGACCGCATGGTCACTGACACCAAGATGCTGCTGATCGAAGGCATGAAACTGGCCGCCAAGACCTTCGCCGCCGCCAAGCTGGCGCTGGGCTGGGCGGTCGACGAAGTCGACGAATTCGTCATCCACCAGGTCAGCAAGGTCCACACCCAGGCCATGCTCGACGCCTTCGGCATCGACCCGAAGAAAGTGCTGACCATCTTCGGCGAACACGGCAACATCGGCCCGGCCTCGGTGCCGATCGTGCTCAGCAAACTGCGCGAAATGGGCCGCCTGAAGAAGGGCGACCGCGTCGCCCTGCTCGGCATCGGCTCCGGCCTGAACTGCTCGATGGCGGAAGTGGTCTGGTAAGTAGTGGTCCGGGAAGCCGCCTGCTTCCCGACGCCCACGGCCGCCGGTAAAGGAAACCCAGCCCCCGGCCCCGGCCGGGGGTTTTCGTTTTCCGGCCCGGTTGCCCCATAGGGTGCGCCTTGGCGCACCGGCCTTTTCGCAGCGATCGCGCAAACTGTGCGCCACAGGCGCACCCTATGGCCGAAGTCGCCCGGGGCCGGACCGCCGGCCGCCGCCCGCTCATGGGTAATGCGTATCCATGTCGGGCTGCCAGAGAAAAAATCTTTCCCTGGATTGCCATCAAAAGAAAGAACTTGCGATTTTTTTTCTTTGATGGAAGAATCGGCGCAGGTTTTTTCAGGCGACAGGCGGCCTCTCATGCGCCCCGAAGATTTCCATGCCCCCCATGCGGGGAGCGTCATCCGCGCCGCGCAGGGCTACCACGCCTTCGTACCGGCACCGCTGCCGCCCGTTCTTGAATACCCGCCGGCTCTGGTCCGTCTGCTTTCGGCCGCCGATGCTGCGCTCAGCGAGCTCTCCGGCATCGGCCGCGTCCTGCCCAATCCGCATTTGCTGATCGCCTCGTATGTCCGGCGCGAGGCGGTGCTGTCCTCGCGGATCGAGGGAACCCGCGCCAGCTTGTCCGATCTGATGGCCGACGAAGCCGGCCAGCCGCCCCACGCGCCCCCGGACGATGTCCGCGAAGTCCGCAACTACGTCGCCGCGCTGGATTTCGGCATTGAACGGCTGCACTCGCTGCCGCTCTCCCTGCGCCTCGTGCGTGAACTGCACGAACGACTGATGCGCGGCGTGCGCGGCGACCGCGCCACGCCCGGCGAATTCCGCCGCAGCCAGAACTGGATCGGCCCGCACGGCAGCACGCCCGCCAATGCGCCTTATGTACCGCCGCCGCCGCAGGAGATGCACGACACGCTCGCTGCATGGGAAACGTTCCTGCATCGGCGGGATGAGTTTCCGGATCTGGTGCAGTGCGCGCTGATGCACGAACACTTCGAGGCCGTCCATCCCTTCCTCGACGGCAACGGGCGCGTGGGTAGGCTGCTCATCACCCTGTTCCTGATCGAGCGCGGTCGTCTGTCGCAACCGCTGCTCTACCTCTCCGAGTACATCGAGCGTCATCGCGACGACTACTATCGGGGCCTGATGCGCATACGTACCCATGGCGACTGGCTCGGCTGGCTGCACTACTTCCTCGCTGGCGTGGAATGGAGCGCACGCCGTGCCCTGCGTCAGGCGCAGCAACTGCTGGCGCTGCGCGAGCGCATGCGAGCCGCGCTCGCGACCGACGTACGCGCCATCGCGCTGGTCGACCCGCTGTTCGAGAACCCGTTCATCGACCCCGTGCGAGCGCAGGCGCTGTTGGGCGTCAGCGCGCCCACCGCACGCAAGACGCTCATCGTGCTGGAAACGGCGGGTATCCTGCGCGAACTCTCCGGCCGCCAACGCGGCCGCGTCTATCTGGCCGACGCCGTTCTCGCCGCGATCGACGATCCGGGCGAAGCCCGCGATATCGTCTGAGCCGCGACACCCATGCCGCACACTGAACGCCGCACGACGAACGACACCCGCAAAGGACCGCCATGACGCCTTCCGAGATGACTCCAGATACGCGCGACATCGCCAGCGACGCCGCCGCAGAGACATTCATAACGACCAAAGAAAAAGGACACCCATGCGCGGCGCATTACTGACACAGGATTTCATCAGCCAGGGCATCCTGCTGACCGATGCGTGGCATGCATTGGACGACGGGCGATTCGAAGCTTTTCACGATGCCTTGAGAACGGTTTACGTGCGGGTGGAGGGCGGTACACGGCTCAATGAGGCCCAGACCGAAGCGGAGCTGATCGTTCCGACGCTGGAGGCGCTGGGCTGGTCGTGCCTGCCCCAGCAGCAGGCCAATGCGCGCGGACGTGCCGATGTTCCCGATACGCTGTTGTTCGCGGAGCGGCGGTCGCACGATCTGGCGTTGACGGAAACGCAGCCCGGTCGCCGTTTCCTTCACGGCAAAGCCATCGTCGAAAGCAAGCGCTGGCTGCGTCCGCTGGATCGCAGCGGCCAGGATCGGGGCGAAATCGAAACGCCATCCAGCCAGATGCTGCGTTACCTCACGCGGGCGGAAGTCGTTTCCGAGCGCGCGGTGATGTGGGGACTCCTCACCAATGGCCGTCATTGGCGTCTGTACTGGCAGGGCGCGCGTTCGCGATCCGAAGAATTCGTCGAATTCGATATCGCCAGCCTCATCGGCGTCCGCGGCCTGGACGCCGATCTGCTGGCCGCGCCGACGGGCGATGCCGAGCACGCACTGAAGGCGTTCTATCTGCTGTTTTCGGCGCAGGCCTTTCTGCCACAGGCCGGCGATGCGCAGCACAGGTCGTTTCATCAGCTCGCGCTGGAAGAAAGCCGGCACTGGGAAAGCCGGGTGTCGAACGCATTGGGGCGCAGGGTGTTCGATGAGGTGTTCCCGGCGCTGGTGGTGGCGATGGTCGTGGCCGATCCGGAGGCCCGGGTCGAGGTGCGCGCTTATCGCGAGCATATCAAGCGCGCCGCGTTGACCCTGTTGTATCGATTGTTGTTCGTGCTGTACGCGGAAGATCGCGATCTGCTGCCTGCGCGCGACCGGCGCTACGACGATTATTCGCTGCGCAGAATCCGCCAGGATGTGGCCGACCGCAGCGATCGCCAAGACGTGTTCGCCGCAGGCATGCATCGTTATTGGCAGCACCTGTGCGATCTGTTCCGCGCCATCGCGCAGGGCGAGCCGACCATCGGCCTGCCCGCCTACAACGGTGGGCTGTTCGACGATGCGCGCGAGCCGATCCTGGCGCGCATCGCACTGGGCGACGCCGTGGTCGCGCCGTTGCTGGACGCCTTGTCCCGTGAGGCCGGCAACGACCAGCGGCCGCACTGGATCAATTATCGCGATCTCAGCGTGCAGCAGTTGGGTTCGATCTACGAACGTCTGCTCGAACAGGCGGTGGTGTCCGATGGCGCAGGCGGCGTGCGGGTGGAGCCCG